>NZ_JACAQY010000066.1:0-229 GCF_013386835.1 Pseudomonas sp. IPO3774 | reverse complement strand
TTAAAAGCAAAGGCAAGATCCAGAGCGAAAACAGAGCTGCTTTTCTGTGGGAGCGGGCTTGCTCGCGAAAAACCTGAGAGCGCCGCGTTCATCCAGAATGCCCGCGTCATCGTTAACGACCTTCGCGAGCAAGCCCGCTCCCACATTTTTGACCGTGCCCGCTTTAGATTTTGATTTGGCTTTTGCTCTTCAACACTCAAGCCGGCCGGTAGGCCGCTGTGCTCTTGTT
>NZ_JACAQY010000065.1:0-25403 GCF_013386835.1 Pseudomonas sp. IPO3774 | reverse complement strand
TTTGCGCTGTTCAAAAGTGAGCCGCTGTAAGAGCGGAACCCATATCAGCCATCACCCAAATAACGGATATGCCCCCCAATCAGCGAACCTTCACAGCCTCAACCCAATCCGGATCCAGCCGCGTCTGGTCAGGCTCAATCCCCAACCCCCGCATCCTCTCCAGATGCTCATCAACTTCCCGCACCAACTGCGCCTGAGAACTCGAATTGGCGTCCAGTTCGTGCATCTGCATCAACCCAAGGTGATAAAACCGCAGCAACTTGATCGCCACCGGATCATTCGCCTTCACCCCGTCAGTCACCTTGTGCATCACATTAGTCACACTCATCAGGCTGCGCTTGAGCTGCCACCCATACACCGCCGGCGCGAACCAGGCCTGGTTCCAGAACGGCCCCCGCACCAGCCCTACGGTAATCAACACCCCGGCAAACACCCCGCCCACATTAAAGCGAAAATTATCCCCCCCAGGCTCACCAAACAGCATCACCGCCAGGCTGGAAAGCACCATCGCCAACACCACAAACAACCCCGCGACTATCAACGTACTGCGTCGCGTCTGCTGGCGAAAAACAATCGGGTCGCACGGTTTGAGCTCAAACATCCAGGGTCAGTCTCCATGGCACAAGTAGGGTTATAACGCCGGCCAGCATCTTCTCATGCTTCACCCGTCGGAGTGACGGTAATCAGGTTGAACGATGGATCAGCGCAATTTCTCTAACCCCTGTAGGCAACCGACCCCCAAGTGAGGTGAACCATGACCCGGTACCAGCAACAGCCGCCCGGCACACCCAACCCCGACCGCACCCCCGGCGAAGAGGAACGTGACAACGACGCCCTGCGCCCCAACGACCCGGCTGAACGGCAAGACGAAGAAGAGCAGGTCGAGGAAGACCTGGAAAACCTGCACGACAAGGCCCGCCCGCTGTAGACCCGGCGCGCCAAGGAGGTAGTTATGACTAATCGTACAAGCGGCCCGCATTCATCCGAGCATTCCAGCGGCAAGGACGAATTGGGTTTCGACCCCGATTCCCCGGACGTCGCAGACCCACAGGTCGACCCGGTAGGTCCCGCCATTGCCCCGTTGGACAAGCCAGAAAAAACCGGCAAGAAGCCGGCCTATGATCCCCTCGGTGATCTGAAAAAGTGAAACAAGCCCCGCCGTCGTGCGGGGCTTTTTATTCCTCAACCAAGCCGTTTCGGGGCTGTCCATGTCACCTCGGTGATGCCGAACTTCTCCGCCCAGGGACGAGTGGTCTTTTTCACCCGCTCGTGGCCCGGCCGGCCTATCCGCCCCACGTGGGCAATGTCGGCATCAACGGCCGCCCAATGCCACGCTTCGGCGTTGTTCATGACCTCGGCACGCACCACAAAGGTTTTTGGTTCGCCGTGTAGCAAGTAGTGGATGGTGTAGATCATTGCGGTACTCATGATGCCTCCCTGTCTTGTAGTGAATGGATATAAATCAGTTCAGAAAGGTTCAGAAAGTTTGTGCATCTGAGGGCTTGCATTTGATTCAACCCACAATTGGCAAATAACCGCCGTCAGGGTATTAGTGGTGCTTTCGCCACCGACTCCAGGATTGCGTCATGCCAGAGCTGACCCACAGCCGCCTCTACCTGCAACGTCTGGGCTACGACACGCCGCCTCCGCCCACCCTGCAAACCCTGCAGGATCTGCAGTTGCGCCATGTCAGCACCTTCGCGTTTGAAAGCCTGTCGACCCTGCTGCACGCACCGGTGCCGATCGATTTGCCGAGCGTCGAACAAAAAGTCCTGTTCGACGGCCGTGGTGGTTATTGCTACGAGCTGAACCAGCTGTTCCTGGCCTTGTTGCAGGAGTTGGGCTTCGAGGCGCGGGGCATTACCGGCCGTGTGGTGATGGGGGGGCCACCCGATGCGCTTACGGCGCGCACCCATCGGCTGAGCCTGGTGACCCTGGATGGCGTGCGTTACATCAGTGATGTCGGCTTTGGTGGCATGGTGCCCACCAGTCCGTTGCAACTGGACACCGATGCCACCCAGGCCACCGCCCATGAACCCTATCGCCTGAGCCTGGACGAGGGCAGCTACACCTTGTGGGCGCAGGTCGCCGGTGAGTGGCGCGGCTTATATGTGTTCGACCTGCAGGTGCAGTCACACTTCGACTACGAGATCGGTAACTGGTACGTCTCCACCCACCCGGATTCGCCGTTCCTCGGCCAGCTGAAAGTCGCACTGATTGGCCCGGGATTTCGCCGCACGCTGAACAACGGGCAGTACGCGATTCACTACCTGGACCGGGCCAGCGAAAAGCGTGCAATCGAGGACGTCGAAGAGTTGCTGAACCTGTTGCAGGCCAGCTTTGGCATTCGCCTGCCGGCGCATCCGCAGTTGCGGTCAATTCTCGGCCGTTTGCTGGCTCCCGTCCAAGACGCTTGATATAGAGCCTTCGCTGAACCGTTTTACCTCGAAAAAGGTGCAAATTAATTCGAACCTTTCGCCAAAACGAGGGTTCGAAGCGTTTCCTGAATAATTTGCCACCTGCAATGGAGACGTAAAACGATGTCCAAACTATTCGGAAAGATCCTCAAGAATTCCTCGGTCCTGGCCTTGATCGCGGCACCTGGTGTGGTGTTCGCCGCAGCGCCGACCGACCCGATTTCCACCTTCGGGATCCTCGGCAGCTACAACGACTTCAAACTCGAAGGCGGTAGCCAAAGCGACAAGGACCACATGCCTGAAGCCGGCCTGTTCTATAACTTCGGCAACAAGCTGACGGCTGAATCCGGCTTTATCTACCAGGCCGGTATCGAAGCCAAGTACGGCGAGAAGAGCGACAACAAGCTCAAGGAAGGCCAGGCCGACCTCGACCTCGGCTGGCGTGCCGCGCTGGATGCGCGCAACTTCGTCGACGTGCTGGTGGGTGGCGGCTACAGCTGGACCCGCTACGAGCCGGACTCGGGCGACTACGACATGAAACTCACCAACAAATCGCCGTTCGCCAAGGCGGCCCTGGGCTACAACCACCAGTTCGATGACATGACCATGCGTGTTGAACTGGGCGCCCGCCATACCATCGACGGCCGCGCCAAGCTCAAGGTCGACGGCATCGGCAGCGACACCGTGGACCTCAAGGACCGCACCAACCCGTACGCCGAAGTCAGCCTGCTGATGAACCAGAAAGGCGATCTGCCAGTGATGGCGGGCCTGTACTACACCCGCACCGAGTACAAGCTCGATGACGATTCGTACGTGGCCGACAACACCAAGCTCAAGCGTGACGAGTACGGGTTCAAGGTCGGTATAGCCTTCTAAATCTGCCTGACTGATTGTTCCCACGCTCTGCGTGGGAATGCATCCCGTGACGCTCTGCGTCACAACGCGGACGCAGAGCGTCCAAGGCGGCGTTCCCACGCAGAGCGTGGGAACGATCAGCCGCTGAAGCCTGTCCGCCCAAGCCCCCCTTTCTGTCCCCCAATACCCTCAACGCCGCGCCCTGGCTGCCTTAGTGTGGATCACGCTTTCACACAATAAGAGAGAAGGTGGCTATGCGGGCAATCAACCCCCGTCGCATCAGTCTGCTGCTGGCCGTGACCTGCCTGCTGACAGCCTGTGGCGACAAACCGAAACATCCCCCCGAACGTGCCACGGCGGCCAATGCCATGCCGAGCGACGCAGCCCTGGCCCAGGTCTACGACACCAGTTGCAAGCTGTGCCACGCCAACCCGGCCTCCGGTGCGCCGCTGACCGGTGACGGCCCGGCCTGGAGCCCGCGCATCGCCCAGGGCCCGGACACCCTGCTGGACCACACCATCAATGGCTACAACGGCATGCCCCCGATGGGCCTGTGCGTGCAGTGCTCCGAAGAGCAATTCCTGGGGCTGATCAGCTTTATGTCGGGTCAACACATCCAATAAGAATAACGGGGTAGGCGATGGGGCTTTCACGGCGAGAATTATTGCAGCGCGGCGCGGTAGCCGGCGCGTTCATGGCATTGACCAGTAACCCGGTGCTGGCCCAGCTGGCCCGGGCACCGCGGCTGATTCCCTGGCGCAATTGGTCGGGGGCGCAAACCTGTCTGCCCCTGGCGCGGCTGGCGCCGAAGAACCTTGATGAACTGGTGCAGGTCATCGGCCAGGCACCGGGCAAGGTGCGGCCGGTGGGCTCGGGCCATTCGTTCAGTGCCCTGGTGCCCACCGACGGCACGCTGCTGTCCCTGAGTTACTTCAATGGCCTGCTGGATCACGACCCGCAAACCTTGCAGGCCACGTTCGCCGCCGGTACGCCGATGTCACGCATGGGAAAGGCGTTGAAGGACGTTGGCCAGGCGTTGCCGAACATGGCGGATATCGACTACCAGACCCTGGCCGGGGCGATCTCCACTTCCACTCATGGCACCGGCGTGGGCTTCACCTCATATTCCGGTTGCGTCACCGGCCTGCAACTGGTGACCGCCCAGGGTGAGGTGCTGGAGTGCGACGCCAACCGCCACCCCGAGGTGTTCAGTGCCGCCCGGGTGTCCCTCGGCGCCCTCGGCGTGGCCACCCAGGTCCGCCTGCAAAACCGCGCACCGTACCGCCTGCGGGAGCGCCAGTGGATCGCCAAGACTGAAGAACTGCTGGAGGACGTGGCAAAGAACACCCGGGAAAACCAGCACTGGGAAATGCTCGTGGTGACCCATTCCGACTACGCCCTGTCCATCGCCCTGAACGAAACCACCGACCCCGAAACCCCGCCCATCGACCCGGCCGAGGCAGGCGGCAACGAGTTTGTGTCGATCATCGAGAAACTCGACAAATACGGCAGCGATTTCCCCGAGGCCCGGCGTACCTTGCTCAACAGCCTGCGCTTTTTTGCCAGCTTCGATGACCGCGTGGCCGAGTCGTTCCAGGTGTACGCCAACGTGCGCAACGTGCGTTTCAACGAGATGGAATATTCGGTGCCCGCCGAGCACGGACCGGCATGCCTGCGGGAAATCCTCAAGCTGATCAACGACAAGGACCTGCGCACCTGGTTTCCCATCGAGTACCGCTACGTCAAGGCCGATGACATTCCGCTGAGCATGTTCGAGGGCCGCGACAGCTGTTCGATTTCCGTGCACCAGCACTACACCATGGACCACCACAACTTCTTCGCCGCCGTAGAACCGATCTTCTGGAAATACGCCGGTCGCCCGCACTGGGGCAAGTTGCACACCCTCAATGCGCGCACTTTGCAGCCGCTGTATCCGCGCTGGGAGGAATTTACCCGAGTGCGCCGCGAGCTGGACCCCTGCGGCAAATTCCTCAATGCGCACCTGTCGTCTATTCTGGGAGTGGCCTGATGAACCGCAGACATTTCATGCTCGGCACCGGCGTGTTGCTGGTGGGTGGTGCCATCTTGCTGAGGCCGGGCGACCGCGGCAGCCCTTACACCGAGTATTTCCGCAGCCTCAACCAGCAACTCAAGGCCCATGGGCCGATGCGCCCGGTGATGCTGATCGACCTCGATCGCCTGGACCACAACATCGACGTGGTGATGCAGTCGGTGCAGCGCGGCGGCAAACACCTGCGGCTGGTGGAGAAATCCCTGCCGTCGCCGGGGCTGCTGGCGTACATCGCCAAGCGAGCCGGCACCCAGCGCCTGATGTCGTTTCATCAGCCATTTCTGAATCACGACGCCCAGGTCTTTCCCGATGCGGACATCCTGCTGGGCAAGCCGTTGCCGGTGCGTTCCGCCGAGTTGTTTTACCAAACCCACAAGGGCCCGTTCGACCCGTCCCGGCAGCTGCAATGGCTGCTGGACACCCCCGAGCGCTTGCAACAATACCTGGCGCTGGCCCAGGGATTGGGCACGAAACTACGGGTCAATATCGAGCTGGATGTGGGCCTGCATCGCGGCGGCATCAGCGACAACGCGGTGCTGGGGCAGATGCTGATGATGATCAGCGCGCATCCGCAGCAGCTGGAATTCAGCGGGTTCATGGGCTACGACCCGTTCGTGGGCATGGGCGTGCCGGGGATTCTCGGCTCGCCCCAGGACCTGTTCGACAAAGTCATGCAGCGCTACAACGGCTATGTGGATTACACCCGCCAGCACTTTGCGCCGCTGTGGCGCGACGGGCTGACGTTGAATACGGCAGGCAGCCCGAGCTATCGCATTCACGAGCAGGAAAAACTCAGCAGCGAGGTGTCGGTGGGCACCGCGTTGCTCAAGCCGACGCACTATGACTTGCCTTCGCTGAGTGAGCATGTGCCGGCGGCCTATATCGCCACGCCCGTGTTGAAAAGCACCGGGCCGGTGGACATTCCGGCGCTGGACGGCAAGTCGCGGTTGTTCTCGTGGTGGGATGCGAATCAGCGCGCCACGTTCTTTATTTATGGGGGCAACTGGATGGCGGAGTTTGAGTCGCCCAGGGGGTTGCAGAGCAATGACCTGTACGGGCGCAGCTCCAATCAGGAGATGGTCAATGGTTCGCCCAAGGTGGGGCTGAACGTGGAAGACCAGGTGTTCCTGCGCCCGACCCAGAGTGAGTTTGTGCTGCTGCAGTTCGGCGATTTGCTGGCAGTACGGGGCGGGAAAATCGTCGATACCTGGCCGGTCTACACCTGACAACGCCGTCCCACTGTAGGAGCGAGCTTGCTCGCGAAAAACCCAAGGACGACGCGTTCATCCAGACGGCCCGCGTTATCGTTGACGTTTTTCGCGAGCAAGCTCGCTCCTACAGTTTTTGCCGGGTTTACAAGGCAAACGGAATCGTCAGCTTCGCCCACAACATGTCGCCTTCCGGGCGGTTCTGCACATCAAACTCCTTGGCCCAGCGCACCTCGGCACTCGCATACTTGAGGAAGGTGAAATACACCGCCGGACCGATCGCAAACACCTGGCCCTTGACCCCGTCATCCACATCTTCGCCATAGATGTTCACCACGGTATGCCCGTATTGCTTATCGTCGGTGGTCTGCTTGAGGTAGTAGCCGTTGAGCCCAAGGCTGAGGTTATCCGTCACCTTGTAGCTGGCCGAGTAGTCGAAGTGAAAAATCTGCCCCGACCGGTAATGGGTATCGGGGTTTTCCTTGTTGAAGCTGTAGGTGGTCTTGATCGACAGCTCAGTGCGCTCGTTGGGCATCCAGGTCGCCGACACCAACGGTTTGTAGGTGTAGAAATTGTTGCTGGTATTGGCCAGGCGCGTGGCGTCGTATTCGCCGGTGGGCAGGGTGATTTCCAGGGCGGTGCCCACTGTCAGGTTCTTGCCCAGGTCCCAGAGGATGATCGGCGCCACGGTGGTGTCGCCCATGCTTTCCCGGGTGTCGGACATGCCGAACAGCGACACCTGTTGCTTCAGGTACGGCTGGGCGATGTAGCCGCCCAGGCGCCCGCCGAATACCCGCAACGGGCTGAGGTAATCCAGGCGCGGGATGATCGCGTCGGACTTGATCTTCACGTCCGGCACCTTGCCACCCAACGAGCTGATATCGAGCTTCCTGGCTTCGTAGTGGTTGTAATAGATGTTGAAGGCGAACATGTGGTCGGGCAGGTTGTTGACGTCCAGCGGCAGGATGTAGAAGCCATCGGTGCCGGGGCCGATGTTGTCGACGCCGCCTTCGGTGGCAAGGGCCGGCAGGCTGATGAGGGTCAACAGGGCGAGTTGCACGGGGTAAAACGCACGGGTCGTGTTCATGTCTGGGCTCATTATTATTATCAGGACGACGCTGCCTATAGAAATAAGCCCTGAACGGCCAGCGGGGCAGGGTATTGGCGGCCACATAGGGGGACTTTGGCGGACAGCTTTCATCCAGAGTGCAGCAGTTCTTGCAAGAGCCTATGATTGTCAGGATGTTTCCAAAACAAGAACTGAAGCACTCAGTCGGGAATCGAAGATCCATGCAAAGGAAAGCCGTTGATCCGCACTATGACCTGGCCCTGGTCTCGCCATTTCTGCTGCAAACCCTCGGCCAAGTGGTCGCGCAAAAAGGCGCGAGCGCCGAGCACCTGTGTCGTGGCCTGGGATTTACTTTGGCCGACCTGGACGACCCGGCCCAGCGCATTTCCTATCGCCAGGCAGTAGCAATGATCCAGCGTGCACTCAAGGTGTTGCCCGACCAGGGGCTGGGCCTGTGGGTAGGCCATCAGAACGTACTCGGCACCCTGGGCCTGCTCGGCCATGTGATTTCACTGTGCAAGACGTTGCGCGATGCGTTTGCCATCGGGGAACGTCATCAGCACACCTCCGGCGGTATCGCCACCTCGCGCACCCATGAAGGTCCCCAGGAAGTTTTCGTCGATATCGAATGCCTGCTGCCCTACGCCGAGGTGCAGGTGTTTGCCGCCGAGGAGTTCTTCGCCAGCCTGATGGTGTATGGCCGCGCCCTGGTGGGCGAGGGCTTCATGCCGCTGCGGGTCGAATTTATCCACGCCGCGCCCACCTATGTCGCTGACTATCACCAGCTGTTGGGTGCGGATGTGCGTTTTGGCTGCCTGCATAACCGCATGGTCCTGGCCAGCCACTGGCTGGATGTGCGGCTGCCCAATCACCATGCCCTGGCCTTGCGCCAGGCCCTGGAACTGCTGGAACTGGAAAGCGCGCAACTGCATCAGAAAATGGATTTGATCCAGGCGGTGGAGCGCGCGATTTCCCGGGATTTGCAGGGCAGCCAGCTGGAAAAGGTCGCCAGTGACTTGAACATGAGCGGGCGTACCTTGCGCCGGCGCCTGACCGAGCATGGGCTGACGTTCGAGGGCTTGCTGGAACAGGTGCGCAGGGCAAGGACCATGGGGTTGTTGAGCAACCCGGGGTTGTCCATCGAACGGATCACCGAGGAAGTTGGCTACAGCGATGTGCGCAGTTTTCGGCGGGCGTTCAAGCGCTGGACCGGGCTGAGCCCCAGTGCGTTTCGCGGTGAAGGCGCAGGGCCGGGGTGATCGTCAGGATTGGCCCCATTGGCTACCTGATCTTTCCCCGGATTGGCTATTTGTCCAATGCCCCCTCGTCACTACTCTAGACACCAATCCCCACTGTTCTGGAGTATCACCATGCAAGCTCGTACCGACTTCTACACCGCCTCCCCGGATGCCATGAAAGCCATGCTGGCCCTGGAGGCTGCCGTCGGCAAACTGTCCATCGAACTGCCGCTGCTGGAACTGGTGCGCCTGCGTGTGTCGCAGATCAACGGCTGCGCCTTCTGCCTCGACATGCACACCGCCGACGCCCGCAAGGGGGGCGAGACCGAGCGCCGCCTGTACACCGTGTCGGCCTGGCGTGAAACGCCGTTCTTCACCCCCCGTGAACGCGCCGCGCTGGCCTGGGCCGAAAGCCTGACCCTGCTGAGCCAGACCCACGCACCGGATGCAGACTTCACCGAACTGGCCGCCCACTTCAGCCCGCAAGAGCAAGTCGACCTGAGCGTGGCGATCGCCACCATCAACAGCTGGAACCGTCTGGCGGTGGGTTTTCGCAAGATGCCTAAATAACCCGACAAGACGCCGGGATGACTGATCGTTCCCGCGCTCTGCGTGGGAATGCCGCCCCGGACGCTCTGCGCCCAGCGGGCGATGCAAGGCTCAAGTCTTGCGTACGGGTGACGCGGAGCGTCACGGGATGCATTCCCACGCAGAGCGAGGGAACGATCAATGAAGCCGATCTACCACCGGGTTACAGCCAGTCGGCATTCACTTGAAGTAACCCCGTGGCGTGGCGCCGGTCATGGCCTTGAAGAAGGCGATCAGCGCACTGTCACTGGCAAAGCCCAACTCAAAGGCGCAGTACCCGAGACTGCGCCCGGTGGCGAGCAGCTCGATGGCGCGCATCAGGCGCCACTGCTGGCGCCATTGCTGATAGCCCATGCCGGTTTCCCGCAGGAAGATCCGGCCGATGGTTTTGCCGCTGGCGGCCACCTGGCGTTGCAAGGCTTGCAGCTCCGGTGGCAGCGCGTCGAGGTTCTGCAATAACGGCGCCAGGCGTTTGTCCGTGGGCAGGGGCAGCAGCAGCGGTTGCTCGACTGCCTCGCGGATTTCACTCAGGCACAGCGCCAGCAAATGCGCGTATTTGCCCTGTTGCCAATCGGTGTCGAACGCCGCCATTGCCATCGGCTCCAGCACCGCCCGCAGCAGCGCATTCACCTCAATCACCCGCACTTGTGCCGGCAACTGCCCGGCCAATGCCGGGCTGACATACACCGAACGGTAATCCACGGTCTGTTGCATCACTGCCCGGTGCGGCACACCGCCGGGAATCCACGCTGCCCGAGTGGGCGGCAACAGGCACAGCTGGTTGGCCAGGGTAATGCGCGTGCAGCCCTGTTGGGTGAACAGCAATTGCCCGCGCTGATGCTGATGTACACCGGAGTCGTGATCACCCAGCAGGGCGGCGATGCCCACCACGGGCGCGTCGAAGCGGTCGGGATCGAAAGGTGTCTGCGCCGCCAGCCATGCCATGGGATGTCCGATTTCATTGATAAGGTGTTGAAGTCTGGATAATACGCCAGCTGCCGCTGTTTAGACTCCCTGGCCTGTTTACTCGTGAAGAGCGTCTGGATGATGTTGAAAAACTTGCTGGTGCTGGCGGTGGCGCTGCTGATGTTCCCGCAAATCGCACAAACCCTGTATAGCCCTGCGCTGGCGGATATCGGCCAGGCGTTTGCGGTAGGGCCCGAGGCAGCGGGGCAGACCTTGTCGGTGTACTTTCTGGCCTTCGCGTTCGGGGTCGTGGTGTGGGGACGCTTGTGTGACCGCTTCGGCCGGCGCCCGGTGATGCTGGCCGGGTTGGCCCTTTATGGCGCGGCCACAGCGCTGGCCTTGGGCGTGCGTTCGTTCAACGGCCTGTTGCTGGCCCAGGCGGTGGCGGCGTTTGGTGCGGCGGTGGGGTCGGTGGTGACGCAAACCGTGCTGCGCGACCGCTTCAGCGGTGCCGGGCTGGCGCAGGTGTTTTCAGTCGTGGGCATTGCCCTGGCGGCCAGCCCCGCCATTGGCCTGTTCACTGGCGCGGGCCTGGTGCAGCACTTTGGCTATCGCGGGGTGCTCACAGGCTTGTTGCTGCTGGCGCTGACGTTATTGGCCTGGTGCCTGTGGGCCTTGCCGGAAACCCGCCCGGCCTCGCTGCCCACAGCGTCGTTGCGCGGCACCCTGGGCCTGATGCTCAAGGATGCGGCGCTGTGGCGTTCGGTGGGGCTGGTCGCGGTCTTCAATATCGCGCTGTTCAGCTATTACAGCCTGGGGCCGTTTGTGTTCCAGCGCCTGGGGTTGTCTGCCGAGCAGTTCGGCTACAGCGGCGTCCTGCTGGCGTTGGGCTCGGGGCTTGGGGCCTGGCTCAACAAGGGGTTGCTCAAGCGCGGGGCCGGCAGCGAACAGCTGGTGCTGGCAGCCGGTGGCGTGATGTTAGTGGGCAGCGTGCTGGTGGTGCTGTTACAGGACCGTTGGCTGTTCGTGTTGCCGATGCTGTTGGTGGTCATGGCCTTCGGCATGGCGATTCCCAATGTCCTGGGGGCGGCACTCACGGCTTATCGCGACCGCCTTGGCACCGCCGGTGCCTTGTTCGGTTTGCTGTATTACCTGGTGATCGGGGTGGGGTTGACCCTGGCAGCCTGGGTCCAGCAGTTGGGCTGGACCCTGTTGGTGTGCGCCTTGGCGGCGCTATGCCTGGCGATCCCGCGTACCGTCAGAAATTGACCGTGGCACTCAAGCGCGCCGTCAACGGCGCACCCTGGAACAGGTAGTCATCGCCCATGTATTCGCCGGCATCGCGCCAGTAACGCTTGTCGAACAGGTTGTCGACGCTCAGGCGAAACACCGTTTCATAGCCATCGAGTTTGGTGGTGTAGCGGCTGCCGACGTTGACGATGGCGTAGTCGCCCACTTCCACATCACCGGTGCGATTGGCGTACTTGTTGGCGCTGTATTGCACGCCGCCGAGCAGCGCCAGGCCGTCGACCCAGGGCAGGGCGTAGTCGGCGTACAGACTGGCCCGCAGTTTCGGCACGTTGATCGCCTGATGGCCTTCGTATTCCGGCGTGCCGCTGCCCGTCACCCGTGCACGGATGGCCGCGACGCTGGCGGCGATCTGCAAGCGCTGGGTGGCCCAGCCGTTGGCGGACAATTCCAGGCCGGTGTTTTTCTGCTCGCCCTGTTGCACGTAGGTGTAGTCGCCGGCGTCATCCGGCCTGGCATATTGATAGGCCTGGCGAGTCTGGAAGATCGCGGCGGCAAAGCTGATGCGGCGCCAGTCGTATTTCACCCCGGCTTCGATCTGGCGGGAAACTGTCGGGGCGAGGGTTTCATCTTTATTCAGGGCAAACCACGGCGCGGTACCGCCCAGGGACAGGCCTTTGCTGTAGCTGGTGTAGAGCGACAGGTTTTCAATCGGTTTGTAGATCAGCGCCGCCTGGGGCAGGAACACATACTGCCGGGTGTGGCGCGACTCGTTGCCCTGATCATCGAAAGCCTTTTCGTCCAGGCGCACTTCGCGGCCGCCCACGATGGTCTGCCATTGCTCGTTGAAGCTGATGCGGTCGGTGACGAACAGGCCGTATTGGCGGCTGTCGAGGTTGCGATGACTATCGTTCAGGGGCTTATCGGTGGGCGCGAAGTTTTCCGGGTCCTGATTGATATTGCCGGAGCCAATCATCTCGTTGACCGATTCGCGCTTGTCCACCACTCGCCGAAACGCACTGCTGCCAAACGTCAACTCATGCCCCAGGCCACCGGTATTGAACAACCCGGTCATCGCGGCCTGGATTTCATCATCGCGCCGGGTGTCATCAGGGCTGCGGAAGTCATAGATATCGTAGTTGCCTTCCGGGCTGAAGTAGTTCGGTACCTTGGCCCCGGCACAGCTCGCGGACCCGTAGCAGCCCCACGCAAACGAACTGTAATCATCAATCACCACCTTGCTGCGCGCCGCGCTGACGCTGCCTTTCCACTGGTCACTGAAGCGATATTCAAACTTGCCGTTGAGGTTCAGCGAATCAATCCCTACCTGATTCGCACCGCTCTGATGCCCCAGCAGTTTTTTCGGCGACGCGTCGTGCGGCACCTCGGTCCCGCCCAGCAGCTGATAACCCGGCACCGAGCGCTGTTGCTTGTTCTGATACTCGGCATCCAGCTGCAATACCGCGTCGGGGCTGATGTTCCAGTCGAACGCCAGGGACAGGAAATCCCGGTGGCCATTGGCATGTTCGACATAGGAATGCAGGTCTTCATGGGCCACGTTGGCGCGCAGGCCGAACTGCTGCTCGCTGCCAAACCAGCCGCCCACGTCGGTGGCCAGGTAACCACTGCCGCGATCATCGGTGGACACCGTCACCGAGCGCACATCCTCCGGGCGCTTGGTCACGTAATTGATAACGCCGCTGGGCTCGGAAATCCCGCTTTGCATACCCGACAATCCCTTGAGCAGCTCCACGCGCTGCTTGTTCTCCAGGGCAACGTTCTGCTCGCCGGTGATGGTGCGGCCATTGATCTTGTAACTGCTGGCGGCATTCAGCGAGAAACCGCGCACCACGAAGTTTTCGTAGTAGCCGATGGGCGCATAGCTGTCGCCCACCGAGGCGTCATTGCGCAGCACTTCGCTGAGCAAGCGCGCCTGCTGGTCCTTGATCAACGACTCGTTGAACACCGCGATCGAGGCCGGCGTGTCGAGCAACGGCGCCTCATTGAAAGCGCCCACCGACGCGGTGTCGGTGTTGTAGCCGGATTCATCCTGGCCCTGGACCTTCACCTCCGGCAGCTCGATATCAGCCGCCTGGCTGCTTCCAATACCTGCGCTGAGCAACAGGCCGAGGGCAAAACGTGAAGGGGCAGCGGGGCGAAGACGCAAAACCATGGGGGAAGGCCTGAGAGCGCAGAGCGGAGGGCGCATAAGCTAGGCATAACGGCGGCGTTTTACAAGTTTTCGAGAATGGTTCGCTTTGAGACGTCCCGTCTCAGCCCGCAGATCAATCCTGCTGCTGCTCGACAGCGGCCCCTGGCAACTGCGATAGACAAGACTTCTCTCACCGTTGAAGGAGATCGTCATGAGTATCGCTGGAAAAGTTGCACTGGTGACCGGCGCCGGGCAGGGCATCGGCCGGGCCATCGCCCTGCGCCTGGCGCGGGACGGCGCCGACATAGCGTTGGTGGACATCAACAGCGCGAAGATTGAAGCGGTGGCGGCCGAGGTGGTTGCACTGGGGCGCAAGGCCTCGGTGTATGTCGCCGATGTCTCGAAGCTGGAGCAAGTGGTCGCGGCGGTGGACCATGCCCACCAGACCTTGGGCGGCTTCGACATCATCATCAACAACGCCGGTGTCGCACAGATTGACGCACTGCTGGACGTAACCCCGGAACAAGTCGACCGCACGTTGCGTATCAACGTGCAGGGCACGCTTTGGGGCATCCAGGCCGCAGGCAAGAAATTCAAGGCGCTGAAGCAGAAGGGCAAGATCATCAATGCCTGCTCGATTGCCGGCCATGAAGGCTTTGCGCTGCTGGGGGTGTATTCGGCCACCAAGTTTGCCGTGCGTGCGCTGACCCAGGCCGCGGCGAGGGAACTGGCCATTGACGGGATTACCGTCAACGCCTACTGCCCGGGTGTGGTGGGCACCGACATGTGGGTCGAGATCGACAAGCGCATGGCCGAGATTACCGGCGCCGAGGTAGGGGCGACGTACAAGAAGTATGTGGACGGGATTGCGTTGGGCCGGGCGGAAACGCCGGAGGATGTAGCGGGGCTGGTGTCGTACCTGGCGGGGCCGGATTCGGATTACATGACCGGGCAATCGCCGTTGATTGATGGCGGGATTCTGTACCGCTGAGCCGGCGGAATCACTCGGTCAAAAAATGTGGGAGCGGGCTTGCTCGCGAAGGCGGAGTGTCAGCCACCGGAAATGTTGACTGGTACACCGCCTTCGCGAGCAAGCCCGCTCCCACATTTTTGACCGTGTTGGGTCAGTGCTTGCCGGGCATGTCGATACCCAGCTGGTTAACCCGCCGATACAAGGTCGCCCTGGAAATCCCCAACGCCTGCGCCGCCGCCAGCGGCTTCCACCGATGCCGAATCAGTGCGTCCAGCACCAACTGCCGCTCAGGACTCACGCTTTCCGATGTTTCCACCGCAACCGCGTCACCACGAACTTCCACCGGCAAATCCGCCAGTTGAATTGTCCCGCCGTCGCACACCGCACAGGCGTATGCCAATACATGCCGCAGTTGCCGCACATTCCCCGGCCAGGCATAACCCAGCAGCGACTCCAGCGCCGCTGCCGCGATCCCGACCGCAACACCGCTGTGCCGCGCCTCCTGCTCCAGAAGCCGATTGATCAATGCCAGTTTGTCCATGCGCTCGCGCAATGGCGGCACACAGAACCGCGCACAGCCCAACCGGAAATACAAATCCTCGCGAAAGCTTCCAGCACTCACCAGCGCCGCCAAGTCCCGATGGCTGGCGCAGATCACCTGGATATCCACCGCCCGGGTTTTTGCCCCGCCCAGCGGCGCCACTTCACCTTCGGCCATTACCCGCAGCAGTCGCGTCTGCAACGCCAGCGGCATGTCGCCGATCTCGTCGAGAAACAACGTGCCGCCATCGGCCTGCAACAGCAGCCCGGTCATGCCCTTGCTGGAGGCACCGGTAAATGCCCCGGCCACGTAGCCGAACAGTTCGCTCTCGATCAGGTTTTCCGGGATCGCCGCGCAGTTCACCGCCACAAAGGGGCCGTCGCGACGGGCGCTGCGTTCATGCAACTGGCGGGCAAACACTTCCTTGCCGGCGCCGGTTTCGCCCTGGACCAGCACCGGCAGGTTGCGGTCCTTGACCCGCACGGCCAGGCGCAGATGTTCTTCTACTCGCGGGTCTACCTGATGACTCGAAGACACCGTCGCACGTGCAGCCTTACGCCGCGGCGCGCTGACCCGTACCTGCAACGCCCCCGGCTCGCCGAGCCAATGCAACTGCTGCGTCGATTGATCGGTCACGGCGCGCAACGCGTCCAGGTCAAACACTTCGCCGATATGCTCCGGCAATTGCCCGAAGCGCAACCTCAGGGCCTGCCGCGCCTTGCTGTTCAAGGCTTGTAGCCGCCCATCCTGATCCCACGCCAGCAGCATGTCCGGCTGGCTGTCGACGTAACCGGGCGTGCTGTGGGCCTGCAACACCCAATGTTGCCGGGCGCTGTGCATGAAAAACGCGTTCTCGATGGCCCGCGCGCTTTGCGCCACCATCTGCCGCACCAGGTGCTGGCTGCGCCGGTCATCCGGCGATTTCAGGGCGGAGGCGTCCATCACGCCCAGCAGGTTGCCCTGGGGATCAAAGATGGGGGCGGCAGAGCAGGTCAGGCCGATAAACGCCGCACGAAAGTGGTCGCGCTTGTGCACGGTGACCGCGGCCTTGCTGGTCAGCACCGTGGCCACGCCGCAGGTGCCTTCCTCGGCTTCCGACCAGCAGGTGCCGAGGTACAGGCCGGCCTTGCGGCAGTCGTTGCGAATGCCGGCGTCCACGCGGTGGTCGATGGTCTGGCCCTGGGCGTCGGTGAGCATCACGCAGTAATCGGCGTGGCGCACCCGGTTGTGAATCTGCCCGACTTCCTCACTGGCGATGCGCATGAACAGCTCGGCGCGTTCGCGGCATTCCTTGAGCAGGGTGCTGGTGAGGATGCGCGGCCCTTGCAGGGAACCGGGGTCGAGGTGGTGCTGCTCCATGGAGCGGCGCCAGGAATCAAAAATCAGCGACGGCACCGGAGCCTGGGGCAGGCGGTCGGCGTTGCGTACCACGCGGCTGACACAGTCGACATGGTCCTTGGAGTTCACGGCGAGCATGGAAGCCTCCGGTTCTCGATCCTTGTTGTTATGCCCGCCATTAAGCGCCCATGGGCCGGGCGGGACAAGGGCGGCCTGACCAACTGTCCGAGGTGAGACGCAACGTCTCATCCCGCCTGAGACGCTGCGGGCAGGTTGCAACGGCGCGTCTCATTGAACGGGCCACAGTGGCATACCCGGGTCTTCCGGCAGCTGCTCTGGATCAAGGCTTTCCCAGGTTTTCCAGCGGATTGGCACAGGCCGTGCTGAGTGCCTTGCAGCTGGCCTGATCCAGCCTTTTGTGTGTCGAGACAACCTGGAGAACAACAAGATGTCCACTCACCTGTCCACCGATCAATTGCTTCATGCCTACACCGTGATGCGCACCATCCGTGATTTCGAAGAACGCCTGCATGTGGAATTCGCCACCGGCGAGATCCCCGGTTTCGTGCATTTGTATGCCGGCCAGGAAGCCAGTGCCGCCGGGGTTATGGCCCACCTCAACGATGAAGATTGCATCGCCTCCAACCACCGTGGCCACGGCCATTGCATCGCCAAGGGTGTGGACGTGTTCGGCATGATGGCCGAGATCTACGGCAAGAAAACCGGGGTGTGCGGCGGCAAGGGCGGCTCCATGCACATCGCCGACCAGGAGAAGGGCATGCTCGGCGCCAACGGCATTGTGGGTGCCGGGGCGCCGCTGGCGGCCGGTGCGGCCCTGGCGGCCAAGCTCAAGGGCAGCGCGGGGGTGGCGGTCGCGTTTTTCGGCGACGGCGGCTCCAACGAGGGGGCGGTGTTCGAAGCGATGAACCTGGCCTCGATCATGAACCTGCCGTGCCTGTTCGTGGCCGAGAACAACGGTTATGCCGAAGCCACCGGGTCCGGCTGGTCGGTGGCCTGCAAGGACATTGCCGAGCGCGCCGTGGGTTTTGGCATGCCGGGGGTGATTGTCGACGGCAACGACTTTTTTGCCGTGCACGCCGCCCTCGGCGTCGCGGTAGAGCGTGCCCGCAGCGGTAAAGGGCCGACGCTGGTGGAGGTCAAACTGAGCCGTTTCTACGGCCACTTCGAAGGCGATGCGCAAACCTATCGCGGCCCGGACGAAGTGAAAAACCTGCGGGAAACCGGCGACTGCCTGAGCCTGTTTCGCCAGCGCTGCACCGCCGAAGGCTGGCTCGACGCGGCTCAGTTCGAACGCATCGACACCGAAGTCGCGCAGCTGATCGAAGACGCCGTGCGCCTGGCCAAGTCCGATCCCAAACCCCAGGCCGCCGACCTGCTGAGCGATGTCTACGTCGCCTACCGCTAACCGCCACCCACTACAAAAACAATCCGTGGAGAAGTCATCATGGCTAGAAAAATCAGCTATCAGCAGGCAATCAACGAAGCCCTGGCCCAGGAAATGCGCCGCGACCAGAGCTTGTTCATCATCGGCCAGGATGTGTCCGGCGGCACCGGTTCGCCCGGTGAACAGGACGCCTGGGGTGGCGTGCTCGGCGTCACCAAGGGCCTGTACCCGGAATTCCCCGACCGCGTGCTCGACGCGCCGCTCTCCGAGGTCGGCTATGTAGGCATGGCCGTCGGCGCCGCCACCCGAGGCATGCGCCCGGTGTGCGAATTGATGTTCGTCGACTTTATCGGCTGCTGCCTCGACCAGTTGCTCAACCAGGCGGCGAAGTTTCGCTATATGTTCGGTGGCAAGACCACCACGCCGCTGGTGGTGCGCGCCATGTACGGCGCCGGCCTGCGTGCGGCGGCCCAGCATTCGCAGATGCTCACCTCGATGTGGACGCATATTCCCGGGCTCAAGGTGGTGTGCCCGGCCACGCCCTATGACGCCAAGGGCATGCTGATCCAGGCGATCCGCGACAACGACCCGGTGATTTTCCTCGAACACAAAATGCTCTACAGCCTCCAGGGCGAAGTGCCGGAAGAGCTGTACACCGTGCCGTTCGGCGAAGCCAACTACGTGCGTGAAGGCAACGATGTAACCCTGGTGACCTACGGGCGCATGGTGCACATCGCCCTGGAAGCCGCAGCTAATCTGGCGCGCCAGGGTATCGACTGCGAAGTGTTGGACCTGCGCACCACCAGCCCGCTGGACGAAGACAGCATCCTTGAAAGCGTGGAGAAAACCGGGCGCCTGGTGGTGATCGACGAGTCCAACCCACGTTGCTCGATTGCCACGGACATCAGTGCATTGGTGGCGCAACGGGCGTTCAGCTTCCTGCGCGCGCCGATCGAAATGGTCACCGCGCCTCACACGCCGGTGCCGTTCTCCGATGCCCTGGAGGACCTGTACATCCCCAACGCGGCGAAGATCGAAGCTGCGGTGCTGAAGATCGCCGACAAGAGGAATGCCGCATGATCCATACACTGACCATGCCCAAGTGGGGGCTGTCGATGACCGAGGGCCGGGTTGATGTCTGGCTCAAGCAGCCGGGCGACCGGGTGGAGAAGGGTGAAGAGGTGCTGGATGTCGAGACCGACAAGATTTCCAGCAGTGTCGAGGCACCCTTCAGCGGGGTGCTGCGGCGGGTGTTGGCCCAGAGCGATGAGACCTTGCCCGTGGGGGCATTGCTGGCAATCGTGGTGGAAGGCGAGGCCAGCGAGGCCGAGATTGATGGGGTGATCGAGGCGTTCCTGGCGGGGTTCGTTTCCAGTGCCGCCGAGGCTGAAGCCAGCGGGCCATCGGCACAGAAGGTCGAGGTGGGCGGGCGCCTGCTGCGCTATCTGGACCTCGGGGAGGGCGGCACACCGCTGGTGCTGGTGCACGGCTTTGGTGGCGACCTGAATAACTGGCTGTTCAATCACCCGGTGCTCGCGGCTGAGCGGCGGGTGATCGCCCTGGATTTGCCGGGGCATGGCGAGTCGGGCAAGTACCTGCAAACGGGCGAGCTTGAGGAGCTGAGCCAGGCGGTATTGGCACTGCTGGATTATCTGAAGGTTGACCGGGTACACCTCGCCGGGCATTCCATGGGCGGGCTGGTTTCCCTGAACCTCGCGCGGGTGGCACCGCAGCGTGTGGCGTCGTTGACCCTGATCGCCAGCGCTGGGTTGGGTACGCAGATCAACAGTGACTACCTGCAAGGTTTTATCGACGCGAGCAATCGCAATGCACTCAAGCCGCAACTGGTGCAACTGTTCAGCGATCCGGCGCTGGTGACTCGGCAGATGCTGGAAGACATGCTCAAGTTCAAGCGCCTGGAGGGTGTGGCGCAGGCGTTGCGGCAGATCACCGGAGCGTTGTTCAGCGGTGGTCGGCAATTGGTGGATTTGCGCAGTGTGGTGGGGCAGCAGCCGAGCCTGGTGATCTGGGGCAGTGAGGACGCAATCATTCCGGCGAGCCATGCCCAGGGGTTGGAGGCTCAGGTGGAGATACTGCCGGGGCAGGGGCATATGGTGCAGTTGGAGGCAGCGGAGCGGGTGAATCAGTTGATGCTGGCGTTTCTTCGGACCTGATCGTTCCCACGCTCCGCGTGGGAATGCCGCCCTGGACGCTCCGCGTCCCGAGGGTGACGCGGAGCGTCACAGGATGCATTCCCACGCGGAGCGTGGGAACGATCTTCAAGACCAGCGGTGTTTTTGGTGGCGCTTCAGGGTCTCGCTGGGCAACTCCTGAAACAACGCCCGATAACTGTTGGAAAAACGCCCCAAATGCCAGAACGACCAATTCATCGCCACCTCCGCCACGGTGGTGTCCACTGACGGCGGGCTCAACAACTCCCGCCGTGCACTGTTCAACCGGCGCAACCGCAACCACTGCGCCGGGCTTATCCCTGTATACGTCTTGAACCCGTGCTGCAACTGGCGCAACGGCACCCCGGCAATGCGCGCCAGTTGCAGCAGGTTGACGGTTTCATCCGGCACATCCGCCGCCCATTCACCAATGCGCGCCATGATGATTCGCTCCTCGGTGCGTCGCTGCAATGAGCCCTTGTCGAGGCACACGCAGGCGTTGTCGAGGATGAACAGGCAGTCGTCCAGTAACTGCTGAGTCAGCGCATCACGACTCGGCGGGTCCAGCGTCGCCGACAGCCGTGTCAGCGTGCCGCTGAGCCAGCGGCTGAACAACGGGTTTTGCAGGGAGTTGAGCGGGGCCATGAACAACCCCTCCAGCTTCGCCACATCCAGACCATGGCGCTGGACAAACTGCGGCCCGAACACCACTGCCACTTCGCGGTAGTTTTCCGGGGTGATCCAGGTGTTGCGGCTTTCGCCATTGAGCACGTACAGCGCGTTGTCGCTGCCATCGAAACAGAACGCCAGGGAACCCGGCGGCGCGTTGAAGTTCTGCTCCACCCGGGTGTTCATCCGCTCTTCGTACACCTCGACACCTTGCAGGTCGAGATAGCGGATCTGCCCGGCAAAATGCCCCGGGGACATCTGCTGGTACTGCTGCACCCAACCGGGTGTCGCACTGCATTGAGCGGCCACATCACCGGTGGTGAAGGCCTGTACGCGCAAAGCTGTTGCCTGTGTCATGGGTAACCTGGGCGCACTCTATTGGTGCGTTGTGGTTGGCGCAAAGTGGATAGATGCCGTTGGACGGCTGGCCCAAGATAGACCTCAATGCGCCGCGAGGGAAGCCCGCGGCGCAGCATCCAACCCATGACGAGGTCCTTATGAACGCCCCCTTCGATCAGCTGTCCGCCTGGCTGAAAGAACACAAGATTACCGAAGTCGAATGCGTGATCAGTGATTTGACTGGCATCGCACGCGGCAAGATTTCGCCCACCAACAAGTTCCTGCATGAGCGAGGCATGCGCCTGCCGGAAAGTGTGTTGCTGCAAACGGTAACCGGGGACTTTGTCGACGACGACATCTACTACGACCTGCTGGACCCCGCCGACATCGACATGATCTGCCGCCCGGTGTCCAACGCCACCTACGTGGTGCCATGGGCCATCGAGCCGACGGCCATCGTGATCCACGACACCTTCGACAAGCAGGGCAACCCCATCGAACTGTCGCCGCGCAACGTGCTGAAAAAGGTCCTGCAACTCTATACCGACCAGGGCTGGCAGCCGATTGTCGCGCCGGAGATGGAGTTCTACCTGACCCAGCGCTGCGAAGACCCGGACCTGCCGCTGAAGACCCCGCTGGGCCGTTCCGGTCGCGCCGAAAGTGGCCGCCAGTCGTTCTCCATCGACGCCGCCAACGAGTTCGACCCGCTGTTCGAAGACGTCTACGACTGGTGCGAAGCCCAGGGCCTGGACCTCGACACGCTGATCCACGAAGACGGCCCGGCGCAGATGGAAATCAACTTCCGCCACGGCGATGCCCTCGACCTGGCCGACCAGATCACCGTGTTCAAACGCACCCTGCGCGAGGCTGCACTCAAGCACAACGTGGCGGCCACCTTCATGGCCAAACCGGTGGCCGACGAGCCCGGCAGCGCCATGCACCTGCACCAGAGCGTGGTGGAGATCGCCACCGGCAAACAGGTGTTTGTCGATGAACACGGCAACAAGAGCCAGCTGTTCCTCAACCACATCGGCGGCCTGCAGAAGTACATCCCCAAGCTGCTGCCGATGTTTGCGCCTAACGTCAACTCGTTCCGCCGCTTCCTGCCGGACACCTCGGCACCGGTCAACGTCGAGTGGGGCGAAGAAAACCGCACCGTCGGCCTGCGCGTACCGAGTTCCAGCCCCGACGCCATGCGCGTGGAAAACCGCCTGCCGGGTGCCGACGCCAACCCGTACCTGGCCATCGCCGCCAGCCTGCTGTGCGGCTACCTCGGCATGATCGAAAAGGTCGAGCCCAGCGCCCCGGTGGAAGGCCGTGCCTACGAACGCCGCAACCTGAGGCTGCCGATCACCATCGAAGACGCCCTGGCGCGCATGGAAGAGTGCGACACCGTCAAGCAGTACCTGGGGGACAAGTTTGTGCGCGGCTACGTCGCGGTCAAGCGTGCCGAACACGAGAATTTCAAGCGGGTGATCAGCTCCTGGGAACGTGAGTTCCTGCTGCTGAGCGTCTGACGACTCGTCCGTAGCAGCCGTCGAGCCTTAGCGAGGCTGCGTCGGGCCCGCCGCAATTGTGTCTGATACATCGCTACGCAGCCTCGCCAAGGCTCGACAGCTGCTACGGGCAGAATGGCTGGATGAATACATAAAAATCAATCAAGCAAAGGGGTGTCGATATGCGTCTGGTGAAAAAGCTTCTCCCGCTGGCCTTGGCGGCATTGTTCAGCAGCGCGGGCCACGCCGCGCAGACGGTCAGTGTGTACAACTGGACCGACTACATCGGTGAGACCACCTTGGCCGACTTCCAGGCCAAGACCGGGATCAAGGTGATCTACGACGTGTTCGACTCCAACGAAACCCTGGAAGGCAAACTGCTCGCCGGCCGTACCGGCTACGATGTGGTGGTGCCGTCCAACCACTTCCTGGCGCGCCAGGTAAAGGCCGGCGCGTTCCTCAAGCTGGACCGTTCGCAGCTACCCAACTTCAAGAACCTCGACCCCAAGCTGCTCAAACTGCTGGAGAAAAACGACCCGGGCAACGAGCATTCGGTGCCGTACCTGTGGGGCACCAACGGCATCGGCTATAACGTGGACAAGGTCAAGCAGGTGTTGGGCATCGACCATATCGATTCGTGGGCCGTGCTGTTTGAACCGGAGAACATCAAGAAGCTCCACGAGTGCGGCGTAGCATTCCTCGACTCGGCGGATGAACTGTTCCCGGCGATCCTCAACTACATGGGCAAGGACCCGCGCAGCGAGAATCCCGAAGACTACAAACAGGCCGAGGCCAAGCTGCTGACCCTGCGGCCGTACATCACTTATTTCCATTCCTCCAAGTACATCTCGGACCTGGCCAACGGTGATATCTGCGTCGCCTTCGGTTATTCCGGCGACGTGTTCCAGGCGGCCAACCGCGCCAAGGAAGCCAAGAACGGCGTGAACATCGCCTACTCGATCCCCAAGGAAGGCAGCAACCTGTGGTTCGACCTGCTGGCCATCCCGGCGGACGCCGCCAACCCGAAAGCCGCCCACGCCTTCATCAACTACTTGCTGGACCCTGAAGTGATCGCCAAGGTCAGCGCCAGCGTCGGCTACGCCAACCCGAACCCGGCGGCCAAGGCCTTCATGGCCCCCGAGCTGGTGAACAACCCCGAGATCTACCCGTCCCAGGAAGTGCTCGACAAACTCTACATTTCCACCACCCCGACGCCCGCCGTCATGCGCTTGATGACGCGGTCCTGGAGCAAAGTGAAGACCAACAAATGAACCGTTCCTCCTCCGACCACGCTCGTTCCTATTACCTGGCTTCGGCCAACGCCATGCCCCGGCGCCCAGCGCTGGGGGCTGACCTGACCGCCGATGTGTGTGTGATCGGCGGTGGGTTCACCGGGGTCAACACCGCCATCGAACTGGCCCAGCGTGGGCTATCGGTGATTTTGCTGGAGGCCCGGCGGATTGGCTGGGGCGCCAGCGGGCGCAATGGCGGGCAGCTGATTCGCGGGATTGGGCATGACGTCTCGGGCTTTGCCAGGTACGTGGGGGAGGAGGGTGTGCGTTACCTGCAGCAGGCCGGGATCGATTCGGTGGCGCTGGTGGGCGAGCGGATTCGCGAGCACGGGATTGACTGTGATTTGCGCTGGGGGTTTTGCGAGTTGGCGAATACGCCGGCGCAGTTTGCGGCGTTTCAGGGGGAGCTGGAGAGCCTGGCTGCCTTGGGGTATGCGCCTGAAACGCGGTTGGTGGCATCGCAGGATATGGCGCAGGTGGTTGGCTCAGGCTTGTATGCCGGTGGCCTGGTGGACATGGGCTCCGGGCATCTGCACCCGTTGAACCTGGTGCTGGGGGAGGCGGGTGTGGCCGAATCCCTTGGGGTGCGGATCTTTGAAGGCAGCCCGGTGCTGGAGTTGATCCATGGCGACACGGTGCAGGTGCGTTGCGCGTCCGGCACCGTGCGCGCCGGTAGCCTGGTGCTGGCGTGCAATGCGCATCTGGAGGAATTGGAGCCGAAGTTGAGCGGCAAGGTGTTGCCAGCGGGGAGCTACATCATTGCGACCGAGCCGCTGTCGGTTGGGGTGGCTGATCAGTTGATTCCGCAGAACCTGGCGTTGTGTGATCAGAAAGTGGGGTTGGATTATTACCGCCTTTCGGCGGATCGGCGGTTGTTGTTTGGGGGGGCTTGTCATTATTCGGGGCGTGATCCGGTGGATATCGCGGGGTATATGCGGCCGAAGATGCTCAAGGTTTTTCCGCAGTTGGCGAATACCGCGATTGAGTTTCAGTGGGGGGGGAAGATCGGCATCACCGCCAATCGCTTTCCCCAGGTGGGGCGCCTGAAGCAGCATCCGAATGTGTTCTATGCCCAGGGGTATTCGGGGCATGGGTTGAACGTGACTCACTGGTGTGCGCGGTTGTTGGCTGAGGGGATTCAGGCTGGGCAGAGCCGGGGGTTGGATATTTTCAGCCAGGTGCCGCATATGACGTTTCCTGGGGGGAAGGTGTTGCGTTCGCCGCTGTTGGCGTTGGGGATGTTGTGGTATCGGGTTCGGGAGATGGTGGGGTGATTGATT
Organism: Pseudomonas sp. IPO3774; assembly: GCF_013386835.1. Classification (NCBI taxonomy): domain Bacteria; kingdom Pseudomonadati; phylum Pseudomonadota; class Gammaproteobacteria; order Pseudomonadales; family Pseudomonadaceae; genus Pseudomonas; species Pseudomonas sp. IPO3774. The sequence continues at coordinate 147 of NZ_JACAQY010000065.1, read as the reverse complement.
GGGTACATATCCGTTTCTTCGGTAACGGCCACCTAGGGTTTCGCTCTTACAGCGAGTCACTTTGCAAAAGCGGCAAAGTAACCAAAGCGCTCTGCCCCGCCTGTCGGCACCTCGCCTAGGCTCGGTGTTCCCTCACTCCGGCATTGC
>NZ_JACAQY010000064.1:0-13423 GCF_013386835.1 Pseudomonas sp. IPO3774 | reverse complement strand
CGTGATGCCCGGACGCATACGTTTCGGTTACGAAATGCGCAGGTGATTCAGGCAACGCTAAGAGTTATATTAATGTGCCGTCATATGAACGTTATGGAGAGTCGTGATGGGTTGGAAAGGGACTGTACGTTCGCTGCAAGCGTCTGCGCGGCGATCGGAACGAAACGCTCATCGCCGTCAGCGCGAACTTGAAAAGCGACAGAAAGAGTACGCAAAGATGGAAGCGCTGGAGCAAGCAGCGTATGAATGTGAGGTTTACGAAAATCACGTAGACATCCTCCTTTCGATGCACAAGGAATGTGCCGAGCCCGTAAAATGGAAGCGACTTCTCTCCAACCCTGAACCTGGACAGCCACTCAAAAGCAATACTCTCGAGCAAGAAGCTACGCATGCGGCCGCTACATATCACCCCAATTTCTGGGCTCGGCTCTTCAAGCTAGAGGCTCGTCAGCGTATAGCCCTGGTAGGCAAGATTGGCGCCGCGAAGGCGGAAGACGAAAGGCGATATCAGGCTCAGCTTGATGGATGGAAAACTGCCCATACCGAGTGGGCAGAGGAGAGGGACATTGCTATCCGTATCCTTGATGGTGATCGTCAGGCCAAGCTAGATGCCATCGAAGCTTTCGAGTCGTTTGCAGAAATATCACACCTCGGCTCAGCTATTCAGATGATTGTTCATGAAGGTGGTGTCCTAGAAGCCAAAGTCGCTATCCATGGCTCCGACGTGATTCCTGCCGAAATCAAATCTCTACTCAAAAGCGGCAAGTTGTCGACCAAAGCTATGCCAGTTGGTCGGTTCAACGAACTCCATCAGGACTACGTGTGCAGCTGCGCGCTGCGAGTAGGTCGAGAGTTGTTGGCAATCCTGCCGGATGACCTGGTCATCGTCACCGCTCTTGACAATGTGCTCAACAGCTCGACAGGTCATATGGAGGAACAGCCAATTCTGAGTGTTGCGTTCTCTAGGTTAACTGTTGACGGACTTAACCTCGAAACCATCGATCCATCTGATGCTATGAGGAATTTTGTCCATAACATGAGTTTCAAGAAGGGCGCCGGATTTTCGGCCGTTCCTGCCCTTGATGCTCAGCGCTTCGCCGTAACCATCTAACGCCTAAGGCAATCCATACATAAGGACGCTCATGACCCCTCCATCTCAACCTGTCCGCAAGGTACTTCGAAAAAAAGTAGCTGAAGAATTCACCCCTTTCGACGTTGTTATCACCGCGATTAACTGCACAACAGACGGTGCCGATTTTGTGATCGGAGGTGCTAAGTTTCCGGACCGGAAAGAGACGTTGACTATTGGAACATCTGTTCTAGTCGACGCCGGTAGCGACGGTTATTTACAACTAAGGCTCATGGGCAGCAGTTACAGCGAAGCAGATGTTTTGCTTACTGGCGTGTCGATTCAGGCTCAATTGTTCGGTAGCATCGAAATCGAGAGTCAACAAACCTCGTTTACACCCCAAGATATAGCCAGGATTCAGCAGGGGTTTAAGCAGGTACTCGATGAGTTAAAGAGCAATGCCGATGTTAGCGCACAACAATTTGCGATACTGAAAAACCAACTGGATACGGCTGCACAGGCAGCTAACCGTCTTAGCCGAAAAGATTGGGTTATTTATTTTCTAGGTATCCTGGCGTCGGTCACCATTTCGGCTGGCTTCTCTTCAGATGCTGCGAAAGCGTTGATGCACGCGGTAGATCATTCGGTCGGGCAAGGGGCTGTGTTTGTCATTCGTCTTCTAGGCAAGATTTGAGTTAAATCGTCGACAGCGCCTAACGGGTTCTGTCGACGGTTGACGCAGAGGCCTCAATAGCGCATTTCCACCGCCACATAAGCCCCAATCCCATCCCCTGGATACAACGACGCCGTATCCTGCCCCTTCGCGTCATACAACGGCTGCACCGCCGTCACGTATTTCTGATTGGTCAGGTTCTTCAAATCCAGCGACACCTTCCAGTCCTTGCTCGGCGTTTCATACCCCACGTTCGCCCCGAAGATTGTGTAGGAGGGCGCATAGAAGCTGTTCGCATAGTCCACCGCCGTACGCGAAGCCGATTGCACATTCACCCCGGTATAGAAGCCCGCCGGGTGCTGATACTGCACTTCGCCCTGATAGATATGCTTCGGAATCCCCGGCAGTTGGTTGTCGCCGAAGGTCGGGTCGTGGCGGTAGTAGAAGTCGTTATAGGTGTACACCTGGCGCAGGGTGATTTTTTCACCCGAAGTGTTTTCCCACAGGCGTGTATTCAAGCCGGCCTCGATCCCTTGGTGGATCGTCGGCGTGGCGTTGAATGCACCGGTGACCGCAGCAGCGGTGGAGGTGGCCGGGATGATCTGCACGTTGAGCAATTCATTTTTCACCCACGAGCGGTAGAGCGCCAGGCTGCCGTCGAAGATGCCCGACGAACCCTTGATCCCGACTTCCACGGTATTGGCTTTCTGTTCCACCAGCGGCCGTACGTATGGCGTGGTCGGCCCGGAGCCGGAGTATTCCCACGACGCCGGTGGGTCGACGGATCGGCTGACGTTGGCAAACACTTGCAGTTGTGGGTTGAACTCGTAACGCACGCCCACTCGCGGTGCCAGGCTCCAGTTGTCGTAGGTCACATCGCTCGGGTAGGTGGTGGTGTTGGCCACCAGGGCTTCCTTGACGTCGGCATGGCGGCGCACGTTGATCGCCGAGACGCCACTGGTCAGCCACAGGCCGTCCACCAGTTCCAGGTCGTTGCCCACGGAGAACACGTGATCGAACGAGGAGCTGTAGTCGACGAACTTGCGCGTCTGTTTGTTGGCGAAGGTGGAGTCGACCTGGCCCTTGAGGTGCTCGGTGGAGGTGAAGGCCAGGCTGGAGCGGCTTTCGTGGCCGAACAGGGTGTCGCGGCGGTCGTAGTTGATCACCGCGCTCAGGTCATGCCAGTCCCAGTAGCTGGGGTTGCTCGGGCTGTTCGGGCTGTTGTTGTGGGCGTACTGGTAGTAGACGAAACCCACCGACAGGGTGGCGTCGTCCTCAAAGGTGTAGGTGGTCTTGCTGCCCAGCCATACGCTGCCGGGGCGACGGCTGCCGGCGCCGCTGCTTTCGGCGGTGGCACTGGCACGGTCGGAATGGTGCTTGACCGCATCCAGGGTGGTGGCGCTCGGGTCGTTGTGGAACTCGTCGCGGTAACGCAGCATCACCCGGGTTTCGAGTTGCGGGCTGAAGCGGTAGCCAAAGTTGGCCACCACGCCCTGGCTCTTCGACAGGCTGTAGTCGCGGTAGCCGTCGCTGCGGTAGTTGTCGGCATTCAGGTAGTAATCGAACGCACCCTCGACGCCGCCGACGCTCAGGCTTTGCTTGTTGTAGCCGTAGCTCCCGGTTTCCGCCCGCACCCGCAGGCCGGGTGCGGTGTAGCCGGTCTGGTTGACGAAGTTGATGGCGCCGCCAAGACTCAGTGCGCCGTACTGGAAGGCGTTGGCCCCCCGCAGGATTTCGGTGTAGTTCACCCCCGAGCCGTTGAGGAATTCGTAGGGTGTGCCGCCCGGGCCGGTGATCGGCAGGCCGTCGAACAGGAACTTGATGCCCTCACGGAAATACCCCGGCGAGGTGTTGGCGCCCGAGCCACGAATGGAGATCTTGGCCGCGTCGTTGCCGCCGGTGGACTGCACGAACACGCCCGGCTGATAGGCGAGGGTGTCCTGCAAGGTGGCGGTGCGTCCCTTGGCCACCTGTTCGCTGTCGACCACGCTGGTGCCGCCTGGCACTTCGGACAGCTGACTTTTGGCTGCCTCAACGGGCGTGATTTTTTGTGCCTCTACTGTCACCGTCTTTAGCCGTGTTCCGGTCGTCGGTGTGACCTCATCATCTGCCTGCACACTGGCGGAAAAAACCAGGGCTGAGCCCAGCCCCACCATCGCCAGCCAAGTTGCTTGCCGCACGGCAAGTGTCAACTTTTGCAACTCTCCCCGAAAGATTGGATCCATTAAGCGTGTTCCTTGTGAATAGATAAAAGAGCCCCAGCTTTCTATTCGAATAGTCATGCCTGTTTCGCTCTGAGCAGTTTCTATGCCAAGACTATTGGCCAAGGAATACGGGCGCTTAGTTAAGGTTAAGTGTTCTGCGGGATACTTTGTTTTGAATCGGTGTTTGATTCTCAACAGTCAACTTTAATGCCTGGGATTACCGCAGCTGTCGCGAACGCAACAGTTGATAAGCAGTGTGTAAGGCTACCAACAATCTCGGGGTGTATAACGGGTATAACCATATAAGTGTTTGGCAGTGTTTGCCCCGTTTTACAAGGGTTTTGCGCCGGTTTCATGGTCAATATGGCGTTTCTTGAAGACTGGCATGCTCACTGCATTACATCCCGTAATTGCAAACTTTCAGTGTTCATCGAGTTCCTCTAAGGAAGTGTCATTGACAACCATCCTGAAACTTTCGGCGGTTATTTCACTGTGCCTGGCAGTCAATGCCTGCTCACCGGCTGCGGCACCGAAACATGAAACGTCTGCGGCTGATGGCACGGTCACCAACGGTGTAGTGACTTATTCGGCGACGGACTTCCATGAGTCGTCACCGGGGCGCAGTGGCGGAACTTTGCGCGTCTCAGCCGCCTCCGACGCCGGCAGTTTCGATGTTCATGCACTGTCTAACGGCAACATCCAGTGGATGGGCCGGATTCTCTTCGATTGCCTGGTGTACCAGGACGAGCAGGGCAATATCAGCCCGTGGCTGGCCCGCTCCTGGGACATCTCCGACGACGGCAAGACCTACACCTTTCACCTGCGCGACGACGTGACCTTCAGCGACGGCGAGAAATTCAATGCCCAGGCGCTGCAAACCAACCTGGACCACATGCGCGACCCGGCGACCAAGTCCCCACTGGCCGCGGCCTATATCGCGCCGTACCTGGATGGCAAGGTCATCGACGACTACACCTTCGAAGCCCATTTGCGCGAACCCTATACGCCGTTCCTGGATGTGCTGGCGCAGTCCTGGCTGAGCATGATCTCCCCCAGGCAGATTCGCGAGGCGCCGAAGACCATCGCCGAGCACCCCATCGGCAGCGGGCCGTTTACGTTGCAGAGCTACACCCGTGACCAGGGCGCGGTGTTCATCAAGCGCCCCGGCTATAACTGGGCGCCACCGGTGACGCGCCACGCGGGCGAGGCCTACCTGGACCGTATCGAACTGAGCTACGTCCCCGAAGCCATGATCCGCTTCACGGCGCTAGAGTCCGGCCAGTCGGATTTCGCGCTTGATGCACCGGCCCAGAATGCCGCCGCCATCCGCGCCAACCCCGACCTGGTGATGCGCAGCCGGATTCGCAAGGGAAACCCGAGCCGCAGCATGACCTTCAACGTCGAGCAGCCACCGTTCGACGATGTACGGGTGCGTCGCGCAGTGGCCAAGGCCATTGACCGCGAAGGGTTGGCGTGGATTTCCGGCTTCGGCGAATACATCGCCAAGGCGGATTTCCTGGCGGCCAACACCCGGTTTTATCAACCCAACAACGACGCCCTGGCCTACGACGTGAAAGCCGCCAATGCGCTGCTGGACGAGGCCGGCTGGACCGGGCGCGATGCCCAGGGCTATCGAACCAAGGACGGGCAGCGCCTGAATGCAACGATGCTGTCCTATGACAACCCGGCGTTTCCCGCCAGCGTTTCGGTGGCCATCCAGGCCGACCTGAAAAAAGTCGGCTTCGAGATGCCCATCGAAATGCTGCCGCTGACCCGCGTGACCGAGAAACGCTACGCCGGGAAGTTCCAGGCGCTGGCGGGCGGTTACTGGCACACCAACACACCCGATGGCCTGTTCGTGCTCTATCACAGCCAGGCCATCAGCACCGACAAGATCATCGGCCAGAACGTCGGGCGCTTCCGTGATGCCGAACTGGATCGCGTGCTCAGCGCCGCCCGCCAATCCCGCGACCCGGTGCAATTGCAGGCGCTCTATGGCGAGGCGCAAAAGCGCCTGACCGAAACCGTCCCGGCGGTGCCTTCGGTGGAAAGCCAGGTGCTCACCGCGTATGGCCGGCAGGTCGAGGGCGTGATTTTCGATACCTCCCACAACGTACCGTTCTTCACCAGCATCTGGCTGGACCGGGGGCAACCATGAGCCTGTTCAAATCCATCGCCTGGCGCCTGCTGGCGGGCATTGGCGTGCTGTGGGGCGCGGCGACGCTGACGTTCCTCGCGGTCAATTTCAGCGGCGGTGACACGGCGCTGGCAATCCTCGGCGGGCCGGATTCGATGCCCACCCCGGAGCTGCTGGCCCGGGTGCGTGCCGAGTACGGCCTGGACCAACCCCTCATCGTGCAATACGGCAATTACCTGGTGCGCCTGGCCCATGGCGACCTGGGCGAGTCCTATCGCTTGCGCATCCCGGTGCAGCAGGCCATTGCCGAGCAGATCGGTGCAACCATTCAACTGTCCCTGAGCGCGGCGTTGCTGGCGGTGGTATTGGCCCTGGTGTGCGCGATCCTCACCGCCAACCGTTCGCGTTGGGTGCGTTCAGCCGTTTCAGGCAGCGAGCTGGTGCTGTCTTCAGCACCTTCGTTTGTGATCGGGATGCTGTTGTTGCTGGTGTTTTCGTTTCATTGGCACTGGTTGCCGCCCTCCGGCTCCGTTGGCTGGCGCTCATTGATCCTGCCCTCGATCGCGCTGGCGTTGCCGGTGGCGGCAGTGCTGACCCAGCTGCTGCGCCAGTCCCTGGAAGACACCCTCGAACAACCCTTTATTGCCATGGCCCGTGCCCGTGGCTTGTCCGAAACCGCTGTGCGCCTGCGTCATGCCTTGCGCCATGCGCTGGTGCCGTTGGTGACCCTGGCCGGGTTCGTGTTCGCCAGCCTGCTGGGCGGCGCGGTGGTGGTGGAATTGCTGTTTGCACGCCAGGGCATCGGGCGCTTGATGCTCGATGCCACCAGCAACAAAGACGTGCCGGTGGTGCTGGGCGTGACCTTGCTGGCCGCCACCGTCTATGTGCTGGTGAACCTGGCCGTCGATTTGATCAACCGCTGGATTGACCCTCGGGCCAACCAAGCGTGAGTGCCTTTGAAGAAGGAAAAACCATGAGTGCTTCGATCCCCGCTGAAGTGAGTTATGCCGACTTGCACCAGCGTTTCGCTGATGTATTTGCCCGGATAGCCGACACCGCCGTCGCCCGCGAGCAGCAACGCGAGCTGGCCCATGACGCGGTGGCATGGCTGCGCGAGGCCGGCTTTGGCGCACTGCGTGTGCCGCAGGCCTTGGGCGGCCTGGGTGCAAGCCTGCCGCAGTTGTTTCGCCTGTTGATTGAACTGGGAGAGGCCGATTCAAACTTGCCGCAGATCGTGCGCGCGCATTTCGGTTTCGTCGAAGGCCGGCTTTCCAGTCGCGACAGCGCTTCCCAGGATTACTGGTTCGCCAAAGTCGTCGACGGCGAGTTGTGGGGCGCCGCGATGGCCGAGCGCACCGACACCACCCGCAACTCGGTGACCCTCAGCGCGGTCGATTCCGGCTGGCAGCTGGACGGTGAAAAGTACTACTGCACCGGCACGCTGTACGCCAACTGGATCGCGGCCGTGGCCCTGGATGGCGAAGATTTTGTCAGCCTGGCGGTACGCACCGACGCGCCGGGTGTCACCGTCGAGGATGACTGGGACGGCTTTGGCCAGCGACTTACCGGCAGCGGCACCACCCGCTTCAAGGCGGTGAACGTACCGGAGCAGCACATTGTGCGGCGCTTCAAGAAAGACGAACTGCGCGCCGAGTCCTACCTGGGCGCTTTCTACCAGTTGTTCCACCTGGCGACCCTGGCCGGCATCGCCACCGCCGTGCTGCGTGACGCCACCGAATTCGTCAAGGGCCGCACCCGCGCGTTTGGTGTGCCGGGGCAATCGAGCCCCAAGGATGACCCGCTGGTGCAGCGGGTGATCGGCCGCTTGTCGAGCCTGGCCTATGCCGCACGCACCCAGGTGCTGGCCGTCGCGGAGGTGCTGCAGGACGTGCACGAAGCGGAGCAGGGCGGGCACGCAACCGAACAGCATTACACCGAGGCCGAGATTCGCGCTTTTCAGGCGCAACAGATCGTGCTGGAACAGGTACTGGAAGCCACCACGCTGCTGTTCGAAGTCGGCGGCGCCTCCGCCACCAGCGAGTCGCGTCGCTTCGACCGGCATTGGCGCAACGCGCGAACCCTGGCCTCCCACAACCCGGCGATCTTTCGCGAACGGGCACTGGGCAACTACTACCTCAATGACGTCACCCCGAACGCCGCCTGGCGCAGTCTGCAAGCCGCCGACGCCGAGCAGCAGGCCGCCCGCGACGAAGCGAGTGCGGTATGAGCCATCAACCCTTGAAGAAAAAAGGATCACCCATGCGTTACCGCCAACTGGGCAACAGCGACATCCAAGTCAGCGTGCTGGGCCTCGGCACCATGACCTGGGGCCACCAGAACACCGAAAACGATGCCCATCAACAGATCGACCTGGCACTGGCCGAAGGTATCAATTTCATCGACACCGCCGAGATGTACCCCACGCCCACCAAGGCCGAAACCTGGCGCACCACCGAGCGTTACATCGGCAGCTGGCTGGCGGCCAGTGGTCGACGTGACGAGGTGATCCTGGCCAGCAAAATCGCCGGCCCGGCCCGTGACCCCAGCAGCCAGCAGCACATCCGCGACGGCCTCAGCCGCCACGACCGGCGCAACATCGTCGAAGCCCTCGACGGCAGCCTCAAACGCCTGAACACCGACTACCTCGACCTGTACCAACTGCACTGGCCCGACCGCACCACCAACATCTTCGGCCAGCGCGAATACCCGTATCAGGCAGACACCCAGAGCGTCGCCATCGAGGAAACCCTGGCGGTGCTGGCCGATCAGGTCAAGGCCGGGAAGGTGCGCCACATCGGGGTTTCCAATGAAACCCCGTGGGGCGTCGCCGAGTTTCTCAAGCAAAGCGAACGCCTCGGCCTGCCGCGCATTGCCAGCGTGCAAAACCCCTACAGCCTGCTTAACCGCCTGTACGAAGGCGGCCTCTCGGAGTTCACCCATCGCGAAGGCGTCGGGCTGCTGGCGTACTCGCCGCTGGCCTTCGGTGCGCTTACCGGCAAGTACCTCGGCGGCGCACGGCCCGAGGGCTCGCGGCTGTCGGCGGTGTACCGCACTTTCAATCGCTACGACAGTGCCTCGGCCCAGGAGGCCATCACCGGCTACGTGGAGATTGCCCGGCAACATGGCCTCACCCCGGCCCAACTGGCCCTGGCCTTCATCATCGACAAACCCTTCGTCACCAGCGCACTGACCGGGCAAACCAGCCTGGCGCAATTGCGCGACAACCTCGGCGCGCTGGACGTGACTCTTGGCGATGAGATCAAGGCGCAGATCCAGGCCATCCACCAGCGCATCCCCAACCCCGCGCCCTAGCACCAGGAGCCTGGCATGACGCAAACCATTGAAACGTTGATCGGCAATCGCCCGTTGCGTCTTGTCGGGTTTACCCAACTGCGGCCGGGTCTGTTGCTCGCCGGGGTGTTTGTCGGGCTGTTGCTGTTGGCCGCCGTTGTTCCGCAATGGCTGGCCCCGTATGACCCGTTGGAGGCGTCGGCGCGCATGGCGTTCCAGGCGCCGAGCAATGTGCATTGGCTGGGCACTGATGAGAACGGGCGCGATGTGCTCAGCCGATTGATTTATGGCGTGCGTTCGTCGCTGTTCATGGGCCTCGCCGCCACCGCGCTGGGGTTGGCCTGGGGCACCTTGCTCGGCTTGATCGCAGGCCTTGGGCCGCGCTGGCTGGACGGCGCCTTGATGCGCGGGATCGACGTGCTGCTGTCCTTTCCCGACCTGTTGCTGGCGCTGGTGATCATCACGTTTTTCGGTCAGGGCACGGCCAATCTGATTCTCGCGATAGGCATCGCTGGCGTGCCGCGTTATGCGCGCCTGGTGCGGGCGCAAACCCTCAGCGTACGTAATGCCGGCTACGTCGAATCCGCCGTCACCCTCGGCCAATCGCAGCTGGCGGTGGTGCTGCTGCACATCCTGCCCAATGCGTTCAAGCCCGTGTTGATCCTCGCCACCATCGGCATCGGCGGCGCGATCACTGCCGGTGCCGCCTTGAGTTTCCTCGGCTTCGGCGCACCGCCGCCTGCGCCGGAGTGGGGCGGGATGATGTCCATCGGGCGCAGCTTCCTGGCCAATGCGCCGTGGCTGGTGGCCTGGCCCGCCCTGATCATCACCCTGACCGTTGTTTCCATCAGTGCCATCGGCCGCGAACTCTTGCGCCGCAGCGAAGGAAAGCCTCTATGACGATGAATATCCATACCCTCGGCCCGCTGGTCGATATCCGCGACCTGACAGTACGTTTCGGCCAGGCCGAGCCAGTGTTGCACGGTGTCAGTCTGCAGTTGAGCCGGGGTGAATGCCTCGCGCTGGTGGGGGAGTCGGGGTCCGGCAAAAGCGTCACCGCCCGCACCCTGGCTGGCCTCACCGGCAAGGACGCCCATGTCCAGGCTGCCAAGCTGGCCTTCCAGGGCGTCGACCTGCGCCCGCTCAACGAGCGGGCCTGGCAGCAACTGCGCGGCGGGAGCATCGGCTTTGTGATGCAGGACGCGTTGGGCGCGCTGGACCCGCTGCGCCGCGTCGGTGCCGAGATCGAAGAACCGTTGCACCTGCACACCGCATTGGGCCTGGAAGCGCGCCGCCTGCGGGTGCTGGAACTGCTGCGGGATGTCGGTGTGCCGGAACCGGAACTGCGCGCCAGCCAATACCCCTGGCAACTTTCCGGTGGCTTGCGCCAGCGGGCGCTGATCGCCTCGGCGATTGCCTGCAATCCGCGGCTGATCATTGCCGATGAACCCACCACGGCACTGGATGCCACGGTGCAGGCCCAGGTCATCGCCCTGCTGGAGAGCCTGCGCGGTGAAGACAATGCACTGCTGATGGTCAGCCACGACCTGTCGGTGGTCTCGCGCCTGGCCGATCGCGTGGCCGTGATGCGCCACGGGGTGATCGTGGAGGAGGGCAGCACCGAACAGGTCCTGCAAGACCCGCGTCATCCGTATACCCAACTGCTGCTGCGGGCCGCCAAGGCCGTGCACTTCCAGCCCACACGCCGACTGCTCACGGCGGTGGAGCCCGAGCCGGCGCCCCAGGGCGAAATACTGCTTGAAGCACGCGAGCTGTCCAAAACCTTTGTCGGCCCCGACGGCAAAACCCGCACGGTGCTGAACCAGGTGTCGCTACAGCTGCGTCGCGGCGAGACGCTGGGGGTGGTGGGCGAATCGGGTTGCGGCAAGACCACCTTGACCCGCCTGATACTCGGCCTGGAAACCGCCGATGCCGGCGAGGTGTGGATCAAGGGCCAGCGCTGGTCCGACCTCGACGCCAGGCAAAAACGCGAAGCCCGGCGTGCGGTGCAAGTGGTGTTCCAGGACCCGCTCAGCTCCTTCGACCCACGCTACACCGTGCAGCGTGTGCTGTTCGAAGCGCTGGTGGTGGCTGGCGTACCGCGTCATGCCCGGCGCGACCGTGCCCTGGAACTGCTGGAACTGGTGCGCCTTGATGCCAGCGTCTTGTCGCGCCGGCCGATCGAACTTTCCGGTGGCCAGCGCCAGCGCATCGCGATTGCCCGAGCGTTGGCGTCCGAGCCGCAGATCCTGATCTGCGATGAACCGGTGTCGGCGCTCGACGTGTCGGTACAGGCACAGATTCTCGAACTGCTCGACGACCTCAAGCGCCGCCTCGGCCTGGCCTGCCTGTTCATTTCCCATGACCTCGGCGTGATCAACCACGTCAGCGAGCGCGTGCTGGTGATGAAGGCCGGTGAAGTGGTGGAGTCCGGCTCGGTACGCGCGGTGTTCGACCGTCCGGCCCATGCCTATACCCGCGCGCTGATCGATGCGATCCCGACCCTTGAAACCGACTACACGCCGATCCCGTTCTACCTGAATGTCGCGATCTGACGTATTGGAAAACGTATCTACGAAAGGAGTGCTCCTGGTGCCCAAGCAACTGCACGTGAATTTGTTTGAGATGAACTGCGTCAGCCACATCGTCCATGGTTTGTGGGTGCACCCGGACAACAACCGGCACCGTTTCAATGACCTGGACTATTGGACCGAGCTGGCGCAGTTGCTGGAATACGGCACCTTTGACGGCGTGTTCCTGGCCGATGTGATTGGCACCTATGACCGCTTTCGCGACGGCCCCGAGACCTCGCTGCGTGAGGGCATGCAGATTCCCAGCAACGACCCGCTGCTGGTGATTCCGGCGATGGCCGGGGTGACCAAGAACCTGGGGTTCGGCGCGACCTTTTCCACCACCTACGAACCGCCGTTCGCCTTTGCGCGGCGCATGAGTACGCTCGATCACCTGACCAAGGGGCGGGTGGGCTGGAACATCGTCACCTCGTATTTGCCGAATGCGGCGCGCAACTTCGGGCATGACACTGAGGTGGTTCACGATCACCGCTACGAGATCGCCGATGAATACCTCGACGTGCTGTACAAGCTTTGGGAAGGTTCCTGGGACGATGACGCGGTGATTGTCGACCGTGAGCGTCGGATCTACACCGATCCGGACAAGGTGCGCTATATCAACCACGTGGGGGAGCACTTCAAGGTTGCCGGCCCACACTTGTGCCAGCCTTCGCGGCAGCGTACGCCGGTGTTGTTTCAGGCTACGGGGTCACCGGCCGGGATCGAGTTTGCCGGGCGGCATGCCGAAGTGGTGTTTACCGGTGGTAATGATGCGCCGGCGGTGCGGGCGAATATCCAGGCGATGCGGCAGAAGGCAGTTGAGCATGATCGCGATCCGGCGGGGTTGAAGTTTATTGTGATGGCGGGGGTGATCGTTGGGCGGACGGATGAGGAGGTGAGTGCCAAGCTCGACAGTTATCGCAAGTTGGTGAGTGTCGAGGCGTCGCTGGCTCACGGGCAGTCGGCGATTGATTTGACGGCGTATCCGCGGGATACGTTGATCAGTGATCTGGTGAGTCGGCAGGTCAAGGGGTGGGAGAGTTTGAGCCGGTACAAGGCGGACTCCACTGTTGGGGCGGTATTGGCGCAGTTGGGTGGGTTTAATCGCGAGCGGTTTTTTGTCGCGGGTACGCCGACGGTGGTGGCGGACGCGATTGAGAAATGGCTGGATGAGGATGGGATCGACGGGATTAACCTGAGGCAGTATTTGTCGTTTGAGACGGCGCGGGACTTTATTGAATTGGTGGTGCCGGAGTTGCGTCGTCGGGGGCGGTTTCGTGAGCGGTACAACGAGGGGGAGACGTTGCGGGAGCGGTTGTTTGGGGCTGGGCGGGCGCGGTTGCCGGGGGACCATTTTGGGGCGCGTTATCGGGATCCGGCGGCGTTGCTTCAGGCTGCTTTGCCGTTGCGGTTTCCGGCGTGAGTTGAGAGTACATATCCGTTATTTAGGTAACGGCGGCCTATGGTTTCGCTCTTACA
>NZ_JACAQY010000063.1:18236-18406 GCF_013386835.1 Pseudomonas sp. IPO3774 | reverse complement strand
GCATCAGCATCAGCATCCGCGTCAGCATCGGCGTCCGCATCAGCATCAGCGTCGGCATCCGCATCAGCGTCCGCATCCGCATCAGCGTCCGCATCAGCGTCCGCATCGGCATCAGCGTCGGCGTCGGCATCAGCATCAGCATCCGCGTCAGCATCGGCGTCCGCATCAGC
>NZ_JACAQY010000063.1:0-18123 GCF_013386835.1 Pseudomonas sp. IPO3774 | reverse complement strand
ATCGGCATCGGCATCCGCGTCAGCATCCGCATCAGCGTCCGTATCATCAATATCAACAGCGATCACAGAAGCCGGAACAGACTCGTTGCCTGCTGCATCGGTCAATGTGACAGCCAGTGTTTCGCCGTTAACCTGAAGCGGATCCAGGGTGACTTGAAAATTACCGTCGTCGCCGACCGTGCCAGTGCCGATCACGTTGCCATCGGCGTCTTTCACGGTAACGGTCGCGCGCGGTTCGCCCTTGCCGGTGACGGTGCTGCCATCTTCGCCGACCACCAGGTTGGTTGGGGCATCCGGGGCGATGGTGTCCCCCGCGATGACGATGCCTGGCAGGGATTCCTTGCCCGAGAAGTTGCGCAGGAACACGCGTAGCCGCTCGCCATTGATGTGCAGCGAGTTCAGTTGCACCAGGAATGTGCCGTCATCTGCCACTGTTCCGCTGCCGACCACTTCACCAGCATCGTTGAGGACGATGACTTTGTGGGCCGCGGCGCCTTCACCGCTGAGCGTGTCACCCACGTCACTGATTGCCAGGTTGCGCGGCGCAAGCGGTGTCTCAATATCGGCGACAACCAGCGCACCCGGAGCCGACTCATTGCCGGCAGCGTCTTTGAGCGTGATCGCCAGGCTTTCGCCTTCGGACGCGGGTGTGTCGAGCGAAACCTGGAAATTGCCATCCGCGCCGACGGTGCCCGTACCGATCACGTTGCCGCTGGCATCCTTGATGCTCACGGCAGCGTTCGGTTCACCTTTACCGCTGACAGTTGCGCCATCGGCACTGATCACCAGGTTGGTCGGCGCATCCGGGGCGGTGCTGTCGCCAGCCACCACGGGGCTGGCGGACGATTCATTGCCGGCAGCATCCTTGAGGGTGACTTGCAGGGTTTCGCCATTGGTTTGCGCAGTTCCCAGGGTGACCTGGAAGTTGCCTTCAGCATCCACGGTGCCGGTGCCGAGGACCTCGCCATTGGCATCCTTGATGATCACGGTCGAATTAGGCTCGCCCTTACCGCTGACGGTTGTACCGTCTGCACTGACGGCCAAACCGTTCGGTGCGGCGGGGGCGGTTGTATCACCCGCTACCACAGACGCAGGTTGCGATTCCTGACCCGCTGCATCCTTGAGGACGACTTGCAGGGTTTCGCCATTGGTTTGCGGCTTGTTCAGGTTGACCTGGAAGTTGCCGTCGGTACCCACAGTGCCTGTGCCCAGTACGTTACCGGCGGCATCCTTGACCGTGACTGTGGTGCCAGGCTGACCTTTACCGCTGACCACCGTGCCCGCGCTGTTGACCGATAAACCGGTCGCAGCACCGGGTGCAGGAACTGGCGTTTGATGATGATGGCCACCACCACCGCCACCACCGCTCAATGCCGCGGCGGTACCGCCGACGGCGAGGATGCCCAAGCCCCACAGCACCCAGTCCGGCACCGCACTGTCAGCGGCAATGGCTGCCACACCCAGGTCGTCCAGGGTCGAGATTTCGGTGAAGTTGAAACCCGAATACGGCGTGGAATAGTTGCCGAGCAACAATGTTCCGTCGGCATTTTCCAGTACCAGTTGGTTAGCGGAGCCGTCGGCTCCCACCACAAAAAAGTTCTGAATGGTGATGGTTTCTCCAGACTTTAGAGTGACCACCAGGTTTTGGCCGGACTGTTGAAACGATTGAACGCTTTCTTGTCCGAACGGCAGTTTTACAATGCTGGTTCCCTTGAGGCTGGCGTTGCCAAAGGCATGCTCTGTCGCCGTCCCCGTTGCCTTGTCGACAATAGTTATGTTTTTCATCTCTCACCCGTTTTTTATATGGACACACGTATTTCAGCGCGAGCGAATGCCCACGACGGTAGTTACCGCCGAGCACGAAACTTTTTTTGCGTTTATATAGGACTGGTCAGGATTTACAGCGATCAACCGACGCCGGTTTCTTCACGACATTGCAGACCCACACGCGTGCGCTTGCAACACGCTGACACCGAATGAGGTGGCACATCCTTGGCGTCAGAATAAGCCTGCCCGGGCCTTGGGCTGGACTGCATCGCAGCCCAGAGGTCGAGCAACCGGGAGAGGTGGCGGGCCAGGATGCGGGCTTTTTCAAGTTCCAGGGCGGCCTCGTTCGATGAGGCCGATAGCCCTGGGAAACCCGATGTACGCATCCATTCGCTAGCCATCTCTGACACACCTGCACAACTTTGAAAGTACAACGCTTCGGCGGAAGTTATCGAGACGCAGCAACCATGACAACGCTCGCAAAACCGATACTAGCGAGGCAATAGTCAACATCAAAGAGAAATGTAAACACGCAATAAACATGGGTGTTTAATGAGGGAAGCCACGACAAACCGAACACACATAACCGAGAAATCAATTATAACGGCATGATAATAGAGTGCCGCATGGACACTCACCGAATGAATAACCCATGATCAAAAACATGATATTTCAGCGTCACACCTGAAACTTGTAAAAGTTTATTTCACAACTATAACAATGCAAAAAAACCTTATCCCTAGGCATTAGTCGACAAGTAATACCGCCCTCCCACAAACGTCGCGAAGGGGTTTATTCAGGCCAAAAAAAAGCACCAGTAGTGAGCTGGTGCTGGAAGGTCTACGCAGTAAAAAATCAGGGGCCCACAGTGAAGAAGGACAATCGCCCTACTTTGGTTTTCGATAGCTGTTGATGATCGCCGAGAAGTCCTTGCCCCCTTCCCCACGTTGGCTCATCGATTGATACAACTGCTGCGCCACTGCGCCGAGGATCACCGGCTGGTGTGCCTGGCGGGCCGCTTCAGTGGCCAGTCCCAGATCCTTGAGCATCAGTTCTGCACCAAACCCACCGGTATAACCCCGGGACGACGGCGCCGTCTCGATAATCCCGGGCCATGGGTTGTAGGTGTCCGAACTCCAGCAGCGCCCGGTGGAGCTGTTGATGATTCCCGCCAACACTTGGGTGTCGATGCCCAGCGCATCGCCCAGGGCCATGGCTTCGCTGACGCCGACCATGGTGATACCCAGCAGCAGGTTGTTGCAGATCTTGGCGATTTGCCCGGTGCCGACTTCGCCGCAATGGACGATGTTGCGGCCCATCTGCGCCAGCACCGGTTGCAGGGTGGCGAACAGTTCCGGGGTGGCGCCGACCATGAAGGTCAACGTCCCGGCCTGGGCACCGCCGGTGCCGCCGGACACTGGAGCATCCGCCATCACCACGCCTTGTTTCGCTGCCGCCGCCGCTACATCGCGGGCGGTCTGCGGGTCGATGGTGCTGCAATCCACCGCCGGCACGCCTTTGCCGATGCCGGCGAGCACGCCGTCTTCACCGAGCCACACACTGCGCACATGGGCCGCAGCCGGGAGCATGGTCACCACCAACTCGGCGCCTTCGGCTGCCGCGCGCGGTGAAGCGCTGATGGTGCCGCCCAGTTCCGCCAGTTCCTTGAGCACGGTCTGGTTCAGGTCGAACAGGTTCAGCGCATGGCCAGCCTTGATCAGGTTGCGCGCCATCGGCGCGCCCATGTTGCCCAGGCCGATAAATGCAATCTTCATGGTCGTCTCCTCGATCAGCGCAGGTTGATGGTGGTGTTGACGCCATCGTTGACGCTGTCGTCGTCGAACCAGCGGCTGGTGACGGTTTTGGTCTGGGTGTAGAACTGCACCACTTGCTTGCCGTACGGGCCCAGGTCGCCGAGTTTCGAACCACGGGAACCGGTGAAGCTGAAGAACGGAACCGGCACGGGGATCGGGATGTTGATGCCGACCTGGCCCACATCGATTTCGCTCTGGAATTTACGCGCCGCCGCGCCGCTCTGGGTGAACAGGCCGGTGCCGTTGCCGAACGGGTTGGCGTTGACCAGGGCGATGGCTTGGTCGAGGGTGTCGACTTCCAGCACCACCAGCACCGGGCCGAAGATTTCCTGGGTGTAGATCTGCATGTCGGTGGTCACGCCGGAGAACAGAGTTGGGCCGACGAAGTTACCGTCTTCGAAACCCGGCACCTTGATGCCGCGGCCATCCAGCTCCAGCTTGGCACCTTCTTTTACGCCGCTTTCGATCAGGTCGAGAATGCGTGCCTTGGCGCGCTTGGAGATTACCGGACCCACATCGGTACCGGCTTCGCTGCCGGCGTTCACCTTGAGCTTTTGCGCCAGGGCCTTGAGGTCCGGCAGCCATTGCTTGGCCGCGCCTACCAGCACCACCACGGAAGTCGCCATGCAACGCTGACCGGCCGCACCGAAACCGGCGCCGACCAGGGCGTTCAGGGTTTGTTCGCGATTGGCATCCGGCAGCACCACGGCGTGGTTCTTGGCACCCATCATCGATTGCACGCGCTTGCCATGTTTACCGGCGAGGTCGTAGACGTGAGTCCCCACGGCGGTCGAACCGACGAAGGATACGGCCTTGATATCTTTGTGGGTGCACAGCGCATCCACCACGTCCTTGCCGCCGTGAACGACGTTCAGCACGCCGGCTGGCACCCCGGCTTCCAGCGCCAGTTCAACCAGCAGCAAGGTCGACAGCGGGTCCTGTTCCGATGGCTTGAGTACGAACGTGTTACCGCAGGCAATGGCCATCGGGAACATCCACAGCGGAATCATTGCCGGGAAGTTGAACGGGGTGATGCCGGCGCACACGCCGATCGGCTGGCGCAGGGTGTAGGTATCCACACCGCCGGCGACGTTTTCAGCGAATTCGCCCATCTGCAGGGTGCCGATGGAGCACGCGTGCTCGACCACTTCCAGGCCACGGAAAATGTCGCCTTCAGCGTCGGCAATGGTCTTGCCCTGCTCGGCACTCAGGACCACGGCGATGCGCTTGGAGTGCTCGCGGATCAAGGCTTGCAGCTTGAGCATGATGCGCATGCGCGCACCGATCGGCGTCAGCTTCCAGGTCTGGAAGGCGCGATGGGCGGCGTCGATGGCAGCGTTGACTTCTTCAGGGGTGGAAAACGGTACGCGGGCCAGCACTTGCTGGGTAGCGGGGTTGACGATGTCTTGCCATTCGGTGGTCCTGGATTCGACCCACTCACCGTTGATCAGCAGCTTGACCTGTTTTACGGAAATATCGGCAGATGCGTTCATGTGGTCTCCAATTCTTGTAGGTATGCAGAGAACCAAGGCGTTGAATCGCCTTGAGGATGAGGCGTTCGGACTGTTTTTGGAGTATAGATGTGCAAACTTCTAATAAGAACGCACATAAAAGCCGGTCCAATATGCAAAAAAACATCACGTCACTGGGCTCCCTGAACTGGGATGACCTGAAGTTTTTCCTCGAAGTCGCGCGTACCCGCAAGGCCAGCGTCGCTGCCAAGCGCCTGGCGGTGGACTACACCACGGTGTCGCGGCGTATCAGTTCCCTTGAAGGATCGTTGGGCACTCTTCTGTTTGAAAAGTCCCGGACCAACGGCTTCGTATTGACCACCGAAGGCCAGCGCCTGCTGGGTTACGCCGAGTCCATCGAAAGCACGTTGCACATGGCCTGCGAACAGGTCTCCGGCTCCGGCGTGGCGCTGTCCGGCCATGTGCGTATGGGCTGCACCGAAGGGTTCGGCAGCTTCTTCGTTACCCCGCAACTGAGCCACTTCGTCGACACCTACCCGGCGATCTCGGTGGACATCCTGCCCCTGCCCCACTTCATCAGCCTGTCCAAGCGCGAGGCGGATATCGTCATCGCCCTGGAACGGCCGGAGCATGGGCCGTACGTGTGCTGCAAGCTGTGCGACTACAAGCTGCAGCTGTACGCGACGCAGGAATACCTGGACCAGCACCCGCCCATCCGCCGGGCAGCGGACCTGGCCGAGCATCCGTTTATCAGCTACGTGGATGATTTAGCGTTCAGTTCAGAGCTGCTGTACCTGGCCAATGTAGTGCCCGGCGCCAGCGCCAGTTTGCGCAGCACCAGCGTGATTGCGCAGTACGTGGCGGCGCAGCAAGGGCGTTCGCTGGCAATCCTGCCGTGTTTTTTGGCGGCACAGGACCCGCGATTGCTGCCGGTGCTTTCGAAGGAGATAAACATTACGCGGCAGTTCTGGATGTACTGCCGCGAGGACTTGAGGAAGTTGAAACGGATCACCCTGCTGTGGGATTACATCCGTGAGGTGACCGAGCAGAATCAGCCGTTGTTGATGGGGGAAACGCGGGAGATGGTGTTTGCCGATTAAATAAAATGTGGGAGCCGGGCTTGCCCGCGATAGCAGTGTGTCAGTCACCCAATACATCAACTGATCCACCGCCATCGCGGGCAAGCCCGGCTCCCACATTGATTGCATTCCAACTCGAACTGCCCGAAAGCCAGACTAGTCCGCAATCACCACAATCGACACCCGGCGATTCTCGGTGCGCCCGGCCGCTGTCGCGTTGGACGCCACCGGCTCGCTGCTGCCCAGCCCGCGCAGTTGTACGTTTTCTTCTTTCATCCCAACGCCTGCCAACACGTGCGCGACGCTTTTGGCTCGGCGCAGGGACAGTTGCTGGTTGTAGGTTTCCTTGCCCGAGGCGTCGGTGTGGCCGTCGACCCGCACGCGCTCAATGCCCACGCCCAGCAGCGCCTTGCCGATGCGCTGGACGATCTCGGTGCTGGGGGCATTCAGACTTTCGACGTCGCTGCCAAACAGCACCTTGCCCGAGAGGCCGAAGGCCCAGCCTTCGTCAGTCAGTTCAAAACCCTGCTGTTTGAGCACGGCGATTTGCGCCGGTGTCAGGCCTTTTGGCGGCGGGGTCTGGCAGCCGCTCAGGGCGAGCAGAGCCACGAGCAAGGTGATGAATAAAAAGCGTGCGGTCGAGAACAAGGGATCAACTCCTGTGTTGAACGTCGGCGGCGGGGGACTCCGATTCCGCCGTTTGCTGGCCACCCTGGGAAAGCCGTTTGGCCTGGTACATCGCCGCATCGGCGGCGTTGAGCAGGTTACCGGGGGTGGCGCCATGATCGGGGTAGACGGCGATGCCGATACTGAGTGAGGTCAATACGTGGGCGTCGCCGGGCAGCGCAATGGGCGCGTCCATGCTGGCGATGATTTTTTCGGCAATGCGCTGGGCGTCCTCAAGTCGGTGCAGAGGCGACAGCAAGATGGCGAATTCATCGCCGCCCAGGCGTGCCACCAGGTCGTCTTCACGCAGTTGCGCACGAATGCGCGTAGCCACTGCCACCAATACCGCATCGCCGGCGGCGTGGCCAAAGTTGTCGTTGATGTCTTTAAAGCGGTCGCTGTCGAGGAACAAGACCGCTACTTTCTCGTTGAGCTTGGCGGCGCTGCGCAGGGCGCGGATCAGCCGACCTTCGAAGAACGCACGGTTGGGCAGCCCGGTCAGGCTGTCGTGGCTGGCCTGGTGGGCGAGGGTTTCGTTTTCGCTTTGCAGGTGGGTCTGCCAGGCCTCCAGTTCGTCGAGCAGGGCATTGAAGTCATTGCCCAGGCTGTCGAGTTCGGCGATTTTCGCCGGCGGTACGCGTCGGTCAAAGGCCCGCTCGCTTCGGGCGGCGTGGGCCACCGAGGCCAGGCTGTGCAACGGCCCGGTGATGCCGCGTAACAAACGCCGCGCCAGGTACAGTGCAACCCAGGCGCTGAGGGCGGTGCACACCAGAATCCCGGCCAGGCCGCTGAGCAGGAAGCGCAACAGGCTGCCGCCGTGGCCGGTCAGGTGCACGCTGCCGATAACCTGGCCCTGGTGCAGGATCGGCTGGGTGATGGGCTGTTCGAGCAGGGCATGCGCCAACTGCAGCTCAATCATCGACAGCATCCCGGTTTCAGGGCGCTCCCAGTGGGCCAGTTGCTTGCCGTCGACGTTGAAGACTTCCGCCTCGGCCACTTCTTCCTCCGAGGCGATCACGCCCAACGCCTCGGTGGCCGCCGCGCTGTCGTTGAACACCACGGCCGCTTCCACGGTGTAGTTGATGGAGCGGGCGATCAGGTGCAGATTGTGGTCGGCATACACCCGCAGCGCGAGCACGCCGAGCAGGGTCAGGGAGATACTGGCCATGCTGACCGCCATCAGCGCCAGGCTCAGGTGCCCGCGCCCGATCACTGAACGCAAGGTAGGACGCACTGGCGCCTTATCGACACTCATGACCCCGGCGCTCGACGTCGGGACAGTTGCAGCACACTCGGATGAATGCGCACACCGCTACGGGCAACGGAATCCAGGTTGACCTCGAACGACACCTGCTCGTCGGCTACCCGCAGGCAGAACAGGCTGCCCACGGTGCATTGGTCGCCGCCTTCGCTGATGCTGAGCACCGGATGGCCGATCAATGCCGCGAACAGGCGGCTGCGCTCGTCGCTGGTCAATTGGCCGATGTACACGGCATCGCAGGCATTGGCGATGTCTGGATGGTCGGCCAGCAAACGCTGCACCACTACCGGACGGCCGGTAGCCTGGGTGGTGCCTTTGACCAGGTCATCGGTGTATTGGGTTGGCCCGACGATGCACAAACGCAATTGCGCGGGCTCTACCGGCCAGCGGGCGTAACTGAGAATTCCCAGGACCACTTGGGTGACGGCCTTGGCCCGCTGATCGGCCATGCCGGCAGGCGGCTGGGCAAAAACGAGGGGCGTGAACACGCACAGAAGCGCCAACAGCAGCATTCGTCTCCAGCTCAAACTTCGCTCTGTGGGCGAGACAGCCACGTTCATGCAGCGATTCTCTTTGATCTTCTCGGGATGATGCCGCAACGATAGCACAACGGCGGAAAACCCCCGAGGCGACACCCAGGAGGATTCCGACATTTTATTAAGAAAAATCACACATTTGGATCAGAAAATTTAGATGACTCATTGGTCAGCTTCTTTGACGATCAAGTGCCCAGTTCCAGCATCAGCCCACTCAAGCGTTTCACCTTGCGGCTCACCGCCTCTTCGAATACGCCACCCCGGGGTTCGATCAGGCTGAACCAGTCCTTGGCGCGGGTGATGCCGGTGTAGATCAGCTCTTTGGTAAGCACCGGGTTCAAGGCGTCCGGCAAAATCAGTGCGGTGTGGGTGAATTCAGAGCCCTGAGATTTGTGCACCGTCATCGCGTAGACGGTTTCGACGTCGTTGAGCCGGCTGGGCAACACAAACCGTACGCCGCCCTGGCCATCGTTGCGCGGGAACGCGACGCGCAGAACCTGCGGCCCGCCGTCGCTTTCGGGCAGCTTGAGGGCGATACCGATATCGCCGTTCATCAGGCCCAGGCCGTAATCGTTGCGAGTCATCAACACCGGGCGCCCTTCGTACCATTGCTGGTCGCTGTCGATCAGCCGAGCCTTGAGCAGCGCGGCGGTAATGCGCAGGTTCAGGCCCTCCACGCCCCATGGGCCCTTGCGTACGGCGCAGAGCAGCTGGAAAGCGTCGAAGGCTTTCAGCAGCTTTTGCGCCCAGAGCGTCCAGGCCTCGTCATCCCGTGGCGTCTCCAGGGACGGACGCGCGGTCTGCAGCAGTTTCAGGTAATGGCGATAACCGTGGGCACCGTCGCCATGGCCGTCCAGCACCAGGCGCTCCAGGGCATGGTCCTGCTCGCCCTTGAGGCTGACGCAAAACAGGTCGGCATGGCTGCGGGCAGCCAGCAGTTTGCGGGCCTGCTCAGGGTTTTGCTGGTTGACCCAGCGGGCCAGCTGGCCAATGCCGCTGCCTTCGCCGAAACGCCGCGAGTAACGCAGCATCACCACTTGTTGCGCCAAGGGGTGGCTACCGTCGAGGTCTTCCTGCAGGCCGCTGGCGCCGAGGTCTTCGCCGCTGACCTGTTGCAGCCACTGGCGGGTTTGCGGGCTGTAGAAACCGGCTTCGGCGTCGCGGCACAAATCCCCCAGCACCGCCCCGGCTTCAACCGAGGCCAACTGGTCCTTGTCACCCAGCAGCACCAGGCGAGCATGGGGTGGCAAGGCGTCCAGCAGGTTAGCCATCATTTCCAGGTCGATCATCGAGGCTTCGTCTACCACCAGCACATCCAGGGGCAACGGATTGCCGATGTGATGCCGGAAGTGTCGGGTGCCGGGACGGCTGCCGAGCAAACGGTGAACGGTGGTGACCTGGGTCGGGATTTTGTCCTTCACCGCCTCAGGCACTTTCAGCGACAGCACTTGCTGGCTGATGGACTCGGTCAAGCGCGCGGCCGCCTTGCCGGTGGGCGCCGCCAGACGGATGCGCAACGCGCTGCCCGCTTCCACGGCGGGGGCCTGCAACAGCGCAAGCAAACGCACCACCGTGGTGGTCTTGCCGGTACCCGGCCCGCCGGTGACGATGCTGAATGCACCGCGGGTGGCCAAGGCGCAGGCGAGTTTTTGCCAGTCGACAACACCGTCTGGCGGGGCCTGGTCGAACAGGCGATTCAGGCGTTCGGGCAGATCGGCGGCAACGCTTTCCCGGGTGGCGAGTCGCAGGCGCAAAGCGCTGTCGATACGCCGTTCGTAGGTCCAGTAGCGGCGCAAGTACAGGCGTTTGCCCGACAGCACCAGTGGCCGGCTTTGCGCCTCCTCGCTGCCGTCGACGGCCAGTGCCACCAGACGGCTGGCGGCCAGGGCATGGCACCAATGGGCGCCGTCCAGGCCGTCGAGCAACTGTGATGGCAGTAGCATGACGCCGGTTTGCACATCGCCTTCGGGTGGCAGCGACAGAGCGAAATCCGGGGCCTTGAGGGTTTCGAACAGGTCCAGGCATACATGGCCATGGCCCAGTTGGTGGCTGGTCAGGGCCGCGGCCAGCAGGACTAAAGGATCAGCCTGCGGATCGAGTTCGTGGAGGAAGCCGACAAAGGCCTTGTCCAGCGCGCGCAACCAGCCGCGCTGCACCCAGAGATCGAGCAGTTGCACCAGGTCGGCGGCGCGGCTGAGGGGCGTCAGCTCCTCAAGCGGTAACGGCGACAGGCTCATAGCAGCTCTCCTTGTTCCCAGGCGGGCTCGGCCTTGGGTGGCAGCGGTTTGCCCTGGAACAGCAGGTCCAGGCTTTCGATCAATTCCCGGGGTGGTCGGGTGAAATACGCGCCCTGGCTCGCGGAATGGGTGCCCCGCAGGAACAGGTACAACGCGCCGCCGACGTGACGGTCGTAGTCGTAATCCGGCAGCCGCGCCTTCAGCTGGCGATGCAGGGCCAGCAGGTAAAGTACGTATTGCAGGTCGTAACGATGGTCGAGGATCGACAGTTCCATGGCCTGCTGTGTGTAGGCCGAATCATCGGGACCAAGCCAATTGGATTTGTAGTCGGCCACGTAGTAGCGGCCTTCGTGCTCAAAGGTCAGGTCGATAAAACCCTTGAACATGCCGTTGAGCAGCACCGGTTCGGCGGCCACGCGGGATACGCCATTGTGAGTGTGCTGGCACACCAGTTTGTCGAGTGCGAGGACGTCGACCTTGTGGCTGGCAAACCAGAACTCCATTTCGATCTGGTACTGCCGCAACTCGCTAAGGGCCACCTGCCCGTTGCCCAGCGGCAACCGGGCTTGCAACAGATGCCCGAGCCAACCGCCGAGTGTGCCGATCCAGCCTTCCCAGCCGCGTCGGTTGCAGCGGCGGGCGACCGCATCTTCGATGGCCTCCGGGGTAACATTGAAGCCTTCGCCGCCCGCCCATTCCAGCAGGCCATGGAGAAAGGTGCCGGGATTCGGCCCGCGTGGGAAACGGTGAATATCGCCACCGGAAGCCGGCACTTCGCGTGGGGCATCCGGGTCGAGGCGTTCGTCATCGAACAGCTTCTGCGCTTGTGGGCTTTCCGGCGCTTCGAGGCTCGCCGCACTCATGCTCTCGCCGATACGCAGCGCACTGTAGGAAGCGATCCACCAGTTTTCTGCCGCCTTGCGCTTGGGCAGCAGCGGCGCGAGCAAGGTGGCTTCGTTACGCGGCGGGTGGAATACGACCGCATCGGCCTCGGGCATTTCTGCGTAATGCAGTGCCGGGCAACCTTCCTGCAGGTCAAGCAACCAGCGGGCCAGGCCGCCGGACTCGCCAAGTGAAGCGCCGCCGCCGAGCAAGTAGCCCAGGGCCGACAGGTGCAGCACCGAGCTGTTGTTATTGCCACGCTTGAGGTCGGCGATGCCCAGCCAGCAGGCGTGTTTGGCGCGGGTCAGCGCCACGTAAAACAGACGCAAGTCTTCGGCCAGCCGTTCATCGTCGGCTTGGGCGATCAACTCGGCGGTGGGCCTGAGGCTGACCTGGGATTTGCCGTTTGCGTCGTGGTAATGCAACGGCAGACGGCTGCC
Organism: Pseudomonas sp. IPO3774; assembly: GCF_013386835.1. Lineage (NCBI taxonomy): Bacteria > Pseudomonadati > Pseudomonadota > Gammaproteobacteria > Pseudomonadales > Pseudomonadaceae > Pseudomonas > Pseudomonas sp. IPO3774. The sequence goes on along the minus strand of NZ_JACAQY010000063.1, from coordinate 5,969 downwards.
ATCCACCGGTTTTGCCGAGCAAATGAACGGCAGGAAAACCAGGTCGTATTCCAGCCCCTTGGATTTGTGGATCGTTACCACTTTGACCAGTTGTTCATCACTTTCCAGGCGCAGGATCTGCTCTTCACCGGCCTGGCCGGAAAGCGCGAGATGTTCGGCCAGATGGCGAATCAGCGCTTGTTCACCGTCCAGCTCTGCGGCCGCCTGTTGCAGCAATTCCGAGAGGTGCAACAGGTTGGTCAATACCCGCTCGCCATCGCTGCGCGTGATCAGGGTTTGCGGCAATTTGAAGTCGTGCAACAGGCGCCGCAGCATCGGCAGCACGCCTTGGGTGCGCCAGATCGTACGGTAATCGCGGAACTGCATTACGCGTTGTTCCCACGCCAGTTCGTCCTGGTTCAGACGCTCCAGTTCGGGCAGCGACAGATTCAAGGTGACGCAAGCCAGGGCGGCGCGCAGTGGGCGCTCGACGTCCGGCTCGGCACAGGCCTTGAGCCAGGCCAGCAGGTCGTGGGCTTCCTGGGCGGCGAACACGGAATCCTTATCGGAGAGGTAAACGCTGCGCACGCCACGGGCAGCCAGTTCACCGCGCACGGCCTGGGCTTCCTTGCCGTCACGCACGAGGATGGCGATGTCTGACGGCAGCACGCCTTTGAAGCTAGCGTCTTTGCCGAGGAATCCGGCAGTTCCCTGCTGGCCGCCATTGAGTAACGCGACGATTTGACTGGCACAGGACGCGGCCAACTGTTGGCGGTAGAGCACGCCGGAGATCGGCTGGTCGGTGGGTAGATGCCAGAGATTCAGCGCAGGCAACGTCTGACCGTTGACCTGCAGTTGTTCCTTACGGCCTTGGGACAATACCGACTGGAACGGCACCGGATTCGTACCGTCTGGTTCACGGAACAGGAACGCTCCACGGCCTTTTTCTGCGCGCTGGAATACGTGGTTTACCGCCTCGACCATGGCGTGGCTCGAACGGAAGTTGGTGCCCAGGGTGTGATGGCGGCCGGTGGTGGACTGGCGCGCGCGCAGGTAGGTGTAGATGTCGGCGCCACGGAAGGCGTAGATCGCCTGCTTTGGGTCGCCGATCAGGAACAGGCCGCTGTCGAGGTGGTTTTCTTCGATGCGGTAGATGCTGTCGAAGATGCTGTATTGCACCGGGTCGGTGTCCTGGAATTCGTCGATCAGGGCGACCGGGAATTGCTCGCGGATCACGCTGGCCAAACGCTCGCCGCCGTCGGCTTGCAGGGCGGCGTTGAGGCGGATCAGCATGTCGTCGAAGCCCATTTCGGCGCGCCGGCGCTTTTCTTCTTCGAAGCGTTTTCCCACCCAGCCGGCGGCGTGTTGCAGCACAGCAGCATCGGGCGTTGGCAGGGCGTCGAGGCTGGCCTTGAGACTGGCCATGGCGTCGATACCCGGATGGCGTGGTGGTTCGCCTTTCCAGGCTTCGGCCATGCCGTCGGGGGTCAGGCGGGTGAAACCGGTGCCGATGTCCAGTTGTTCGAGAGACTCGTCAGCTGCCCAGGCGCTGATTTTTTCGAACCAGGGTTCGAAGTAACGGGCTTGCATCTTGCGACCATCGACGGCTTTGGCGGCGACGGCCTGCAGGCAAATGTTGCGCAATTCTTCTGCCCATTGTTGCCAGGGTGCCTTGAGCGCGACGAGTGCTTGGCGGCGCTCTTGCAGGCATTCGTTGATCAGCTCGGCGGGGTCGCGCGTTTCATCCGTGGGCCGCTCGCTGCCGAACAGCGCGCGTACCCGTGGCATCAGGGCCGCCGGGCCGCCCCAATTGTTGCGCACCCAGTTCAGCGCATCGTCGTGCATCGGGTAGCAGAACAGCCGCCAGTAGTCGCGCAGCACTTCGCCGAGCAGGTCGCTGTGGTCGGTCTCCAGGGTCTGGGTGAACAGGCTGCCGCTGTCGAAGGCGTGCTCGCGCAGCATACGCTGGCACCAGCTGTGAATGGTCGAGACGGCGGCTTCATCCATCCACTGGGCGGCGATGTCCAGGCGATTGGCACAGCCGGGCCATTGTTCGGGGCTGTATTGGTCGCGCAGTTCGGCGATCAACGCGTCGGGTTCTTCGATTTCTTCGCGGAAAAAACGCGCGGCTTCTGCCAGGCGGATTCGGATGCGTTCACGCAGCTCTTTGGTGGCGGCATCAGTGAAGGTCACGACGAGAATTTGCGGCGGCAGCAACTCGCGGCCGAAACCCGATTCGTCACCTCCGTGGCCGAGTACCAGACGCAGGTAGAGCGCCGAGATGGTAAATGTCTTGCCTGTGCCGGCACTGGCTTCGATCAGTTGGCTACCCTTGAGCGGGAAGGCCAGGGCCAGGGGTTTTGTACCGCTCATGCGCTGGCCTCCGCGCTGGTGAGTGATCGCCAGGGAGCGTTGATCAACGGTCGATAGAGGGTTTCGCACCAGCCTTCGAACTCTTCGCTGGCCATCAAGGCGGCGTAGTCGGGGAACTGTCGGATGAGCGCAGGGCTTTCACGGCGCTCGCCGTCGCTGGTTTGGCCGTCGCCTTCGTAGGCTTTGCTGGCGGCGGCTTGCGCTTTGGCCGGGTCGGTTTGACCGAGCCAGGCGAATGCGGTTTTAACGGCGACCGGCAGTGGTTCGCTCATGCCGGTTTTCCAGGCGAGCAGCAGGTTGCCGAGGAGCTCCCGGGCTGTGGCTTGCTCAAGTGGGGCCAATAGCAGTGTGTCGTCGCTGGCGACCAGGCCGGTACTTAACGGAAGACCGCAGGCACAGGCCACCAGGTGGTTGACCCATGGGCGAATCAGGCGATGCCACTTACGGGTCTTGATCGAGCCGATGCTGTTGGGGATGGCGGTGACGCTTAGAAAGCCGCCATCACTGCGTTGATGCAGGCCACTGATCCAACCTTCCAGCTGGATGCCTTGATGCTCAAAACTGATCGGTTCGGCGCTGGTGTGCGCAGTGGGCCAGAGTGCCAGGAGTTGCTGGTAACGCTGCAACAGGTCGGGCAGAGGCTCGATCAGTTCTTTGCGCAGGCATTCGCCGAAACCAACCATCGGCAACAAGCCACTGCCTTGCAGACGCAGGGCCTGGGCGTTGAGGGCTTCGTCAAGGTTGTCGGGGCGGGTGAGTGCCGCCGTGAGCAAACTGTCGCTCAGGTTATAGCGCTGCAGTGCATCGAGGACGAAGGGTTCTTCATCTTCCAGCGGGACTTCGGCGGCGTCGAAAAACACTTTCAGGCGCTGGCTGAAAAAGTGTTTGACCGGGTTGCGCAGGAAGTCTTGCAGTTGGCCGAGGCTCAGCGGTTCTTCCTGGGTGTAGGGTGCGAGGCTGCCGGTATCGGGCACGCTGTCCGGGGTTGCGTGGAGCAACTGCCATTCGCGGGCGTAGCTGAACAGCTTGTCACCTTCATGGAAGTAGCGGGCGCTGAAGGGCTGGAGCGGGTGTTCCTGGGTGGTGGCTTCCAGGAGTGGTTCGCCACTGGTGGTGTGCCAGCCGCTGGCAATGTGGTCGCGCAACTGCCCGATCAGGACCGATGCCGGGCGGTCACTGTTGTCGCGGATACTGCGGCCGACCCAACTGATGTAGAGCTGGTCGCGGGCGGAGAGCAGGGCTTCGAGCAACAGGTAGCGGTCGTCTTCGCGGCGTGACCGATCGCCTGGGCGGTAGTCGCTGCCCATCAGGTCGAAGTCCAGCGGCGGTTGCGCGCGTGGGTAGTCGCCATCGTTCATGCCGAGTAGGCAAACCAGCTTGAACGGGATCGCGCGCATGGGCATCAAGGTACAAAAATTGACAGCTCCCGCGAGGAAGCGCTGGGACAGCCGCCCTTGGTCGAGGCCTGCCAGCCAGGCCTCGCGGACTACGGTCAGGGGTAATTCGTCATGCAGGCCGACGGACTCGCAGGTCTCCAGCCAGGTTTCTCTCAATTGCTCGAGTTGACCCAACAGGTAGTCGTCGTGCTCGTTGCTCGGGAGGAAGAACAACTGCATCAGGTTTTGCAGGCGCTCGCCCCACTCTGTCGGCGCGGCAGGTTGCGAAAGTGCCTGGTGGGCGTCGTGCAGCGCATCGAGCAGTGCGACCAGCGGTCCTATCAAGGCAGCATCGAGGCCGCCGATTTCATCGTACGGCTCGATGCCATCGCAGGCAGAGCCCGTACCGACGGCGTAGCCCAGGAGCATGCGACGCAGGCCGAACCGCCAGCTGTTTTGCTCCAGCTCCTGGGGTAAGCCGAGGCCGGCGCGTTGTTCGGCGTTGAGGCCCCAACGGATACCGGCGCCTTCGATCCAGCGGTGCAGGGTCGGCAGGTCGCGTTCCTTGATGGCGAAGCGTTCCCGCAGGGCCGGGACGTCGAGCAGGTCGAGGATTTCGCTGACCGGAAAGCGGCTGTCCGGGAGCTTGAGCAGGTGCTCGACGGCGATCAGTAACGGATCGCGGCCACGCTGGCCCTGGTCCGTAAGCGTGAACGGAATGAAGCGTAGGTCGCTTCTTTCAAGCTGGCCGAATACGGCGCGAATATGCGGCGCGTAGCTGTCGACGTCGGGGACCATGACGATGATGTCCCGTGGGCGCAGCGTGGGGTCGGCGCTGAAGCGCTGCAGTAACTGGTCGTGAAGAACTTCAACTTCGCGTTGGGCACTGTGGGCGATGTGGAAGCGAATGGAAGTGTCGCGCGCCAGGTCGACGCTTGGCCAGAGTTCACGGGTTTCGTTGAGGGGGCGCAGTTCGAGGATGTCGTCCTGGAGTTGGTTGAGCACGGTGGTGGGCTCGCTCTCGCTGAACAGGTCGATACGACCGTCACGGAATGCCGAGCGGTAACTGTTGGGGTCGTCGTAGCTGTCCAACAGGTTGATGTAGTCGCGACCTTGCTTACCCCAGGCAGCGAGCAGCGGGTGGGCGTGCTGATGCAGGGTTTGCGGGTCGATGGTGACCGGCATTCCGGCCTTGCGTGCCTGGCGCTTGTATTCGTTTCGGAGCAGGTCTTTGTCGGCGACGATGTCGGACCAGTGATGGCGACAAGGGTTGTGCACACACAGCAGCACCTGGCTGAAACGGGCGAGGCCGGCAAGGGCTTCCAGCGCTTGGGCTGGCAAGGAGGAAATGCCGAACACGATCACGCGGGAGGGCAGGCCTATCGGTGCCTGCTCCAGGCTATTGATGCGCTCGATAAAGCGTTGGTGAACTCCGGCGCGACTTTGAGCCATGCCCTCCTCTCCTACGTCCAACAGCAGGGCGCGCCATAGCTCGGCTTGCCAGCAGTTGGCCGGACTCAAAGGTTTGGATTCGCCACGGCCATTGCGCAGTTGATGGCGACCGGCAGCCCAATCTTCCAGCCAGTCGGCACGGTAGACCTGGTATTGGTCGAACAGGTCGGCGAGGCGTTCCGCGAGTTGGTAGCGTTTGCGCAGATCCGTATCGTGGGTCAGGAAGCGTTGCAGGGGTTCGAAATGGGGCTGATCGATCAGCTCGGGGAGCAGGCGCATGAGGCGCCAGGTCAGTGGGGCTTTATCCAGCAGGGATTTGGGCGGGATCTCGTCTTTGCCCAGGACCATGCGATAGAGCTGCCACATAAAGCTGCCGGGAAGCTGCACATCAATAGCGGCAGCGATGCCGCAACCGCCCATGTCGTCGTCTTCAGGGTCTTCAGCCAGCGCCAGTTTCAGCCACTGGGCAATACCGTTGCTTTGTACCAGGGCGATTTCGTTTTCCAGGGGAGCCAGCGGGTAACGGCGCATCCAGCTGACAACCAGGCTGCGCAGTTCATCCAGGCGGTTGCCGTGAACCACCATGAATCCAGCACTGAGGGACGTCGCATCCGGCATAACGGCTTCCTTGGGAAAAGCAAAATCGAGGGATGGACTTTAGCATTGAAGACAATCGTAGGCTGCAAGTGAGGAACACTTGGAGACGCTCGCCATACTTTCCGACCGCGCAAAACAAAACCCCTGACTGCATAAGCAATCAGGGGTTTCGGAATTTAATCTTGACGATGA
>NZ_JACAQY010000062.1:0-197184 GCF_013386835.1 Pseudomonas sp. IPO3774 | reverse complement strand
AACCATAAGCCGCCGTTACCGCAGCAACGGATATGTACCCAATACAGCTACCGCGCCAGCACCATGGCAAAATACCCAAACACCGTGAGCAAAATCCCCGACACCGCATACGCCACCGGAAACCCAATCCACGGCACCGTACTATCAATTTCCTTGGCCGCCTCCCGCGCCGGCCCCGAGTGACTCCGCGCCCCCGCAACACCGCCCATGAGAATCGCCGGGTTGATCTTGAACACATGAAAACCCACAGCCCAAACAATAAACGGTGGAATCGTACAAGCCACGAACCCAAGCAAAAAGATCTTCAACGCAATGATCGCGCTAATCTGCGAAACCAAGTTAGCCCCCGCATTCACCCCCACAATCGCGACAAAGAATATCAACCCCATGTCCTCGAGAATGTTGCGCGCCGCATTCGGCGTATTCCCAAAAAACCGCACCCGCGACACCAGCGACGAGACGATAATCCCCGACACCAGCAACCCGCCCGCATTGCCCAGCCCCACCGCCGCACCGAACGCCGGCACCTGAATCAGCCCGATCAACAACCCCAGCACCATACCCAGCGACAGCGTCAGCAAATCCGTCGCCGTACTCGCCCGCCCCGCCTTGCCCAGCAACGCCGTGGCCTTGTCGATGGCACTGCGCAAGCCAATCAAGTGCATCACATCCAGGCGCTGCAACCGCGTTTCCAGCCCCACCGGAATCGGCGCACCACCCCGCTCAATCCCCACCAACTGCACCTGCCCGGCAATCGGCGACTGGCTGAATTCCTTGAGCGCCCTGCCCACGGCATCCTTGTGGGTCACCAGAATCACCGCCTCATCCAGCGGTATATTCAACGCCCGGGCATCCGGTACTTCCGGCCCGATCAGGCCCATGTGATCGGTCAGCGCATCCAGGCTGCCGCCCAGGGCGATCACATCGCCCAGCTGCAACACCAGCGTCGGATCAGCCCCCAGCAACTCTTCACCACGCTCGACGTTCTCGATCTGGTACAACGCAAAGCGCTGGCGAAACTGCGCGATGCTCTGCCCCACCAGCTCCGGGTTCACCAGGCGATAGGCCCGCAGGTCAAACGGCCGATACCCACTGAGCCCGGCATCGTCGACGTTCGGCACTCCGTGCTCCACCTCGAATGCCTTGGCCGCCTTGCGCGCATCCACACCCCACCAGCGCGGCAGATACTTGCAGATCAGGATGATGCCGACCGTGCCCCAGATATAGGTGATGCCGTAAGACAGCGCGATCATCGCGGTGGCCGCCGCCGCCGTGGTGCCCGGTGGCAGCGGCACCACGCCCGAGGTAATCGCCTGTTCGGCGGAGCCAATCGCCGCCGACATGGTTTGCGAACCGGCAAGAATCCCGCCCGCCGCGCCCACCGGCAGGGATAACAGCCGAACGCCGAGCACCACGATACCCAGCCCGAGGAACGAGGACAGGATCGCCAGGAAGGTGAATTTCAGGCCATCACCCTTGAGACTGTTGATGAACGAAGGCCCGACCCGCAGCCCGACGCCGTACATGAACAGGTAGTAAAACAGGCTCTTGGTAAAGTTATCGAGTTCGAAATGCACGCCGTAGTAAGACGCCCACGTCGCAATCGCGCAGCCGATCACGATGGCCCCGGCCACCGCGCCCAGGCCATAACCCTTGATGGTGCCGCGCCCGACCCAGACGGACAGGCCAACCACCAGGAACAGCAGGATGTAGGGGTTGTCGTGCAGGAAAGTAAAGAAGGCAGTCACGATGATTCGTACCTGGCGATGCAACGCTAAAGGCACCGGGCCTCGAGGCCCGGTGAGTGTTCAGTGCGTTCAGTCGAGGTTCGGGGTGTCGGCCGGGATGACCGGGTCGGCGATGGCGCCATGGCTGAAGCTGGGGCCCGCGTCGGAATGCTCCACCGGGTTTTTCTGCAGGTGGGCAACGGCCTTGCGCAGGTCTTCCAGCAGCAACGCCACCAGGTCACGGCTCACGCCATGCCGTACCAGGATGCGCTGTACCACGACGTTCTGCCGATCGGACGGCAACGGGTATGACGCGATCTGCCAGCCGCGCATGCGCACGCGCTCCGACAGGTCGTAGAGGCTGAAGCCGTGGTCGACGCCGTCCTTGAGCTTGTAGCAGACCGCCGGCAGCCCATCCTTGCCGTCGTACACCAGTTCCAGCGGGGCAAACTTGGTGATTTCCGAGGCCAGCCATTGCGCCGTGTCGGAGCACGCTTGTTGAATCCGCGTGTAGCCGTCGCGCCCCAGCCGCAGGAAGTTGTAGTACTGGGCAATGATTTCACCGCCGGGCCGGCTGAAGTTCAGGGCAAAGGTCGCCATGTTGCCGCCCAGGTAGTCGACGTAGAAGATCAACTCTTCCGGCAAGTCTTCGGTGGAGCGCCAGATAACCCAGCCGACGCCCAGCGGCGCCAGGCCGTACTTGTGGCCGGAAGCGTTGATGGACTTGACGCGCTCGATGACAAAATCCCATTGCAGCTCTTGCTGGATGAACGGGGCGATAAACCCGCCGCTCGCCGCGTCGACATGGATCGGGATATCCAGGCCGAGGTCACGTTGCATCGAGTCCAGCTCGGCCGCCAGGGCTGCGACCGGTTCGTAGATCCCGGTGAAGGTCACGCCCAGGGTCGCGACGACACCGATGGTGTTTTCGTCGCAATATTCCCGCAGGTCGGCCGGGCGCAGGCCCAATGCGTCACCGCGCAACGGCACTTCGCGAATTTCCACATCGAAATAACGGGCGAATTTCTTCCAGCAGATCTGCACCGGGCCGCACACGAAATTCGGTTTGTCGGTGGGCAGCCCCGCCGCTTCCCGGCGTTTCTTCCAGCTCCACTTCAGTGCCAGGCCGCCAAGCATCGCCGCTTCGCTGGAACCGGTGGTGGAGCAACCCACGGTTTGCCACGATTTCGGCGCGTGCCACAGGTCGGCAATGATGTGCACGCAACGGTTTTCGATCTCGGCCGTCTGCGGGTACTCATCCTTGTCGATCATGTTTTTGTCGAGGGCATCGGCCATCAACTGCTGCACTTCGGGCTCGACCCAGGTGGTGCAGAAAGTCGCCAGGTTTTGCCGGGAATTGCCGTCCAGCAGCAGTTCGTCGCGCACCAGGTTGTAGGCGGCCGACGGCGTGGTCGAGTGGTCCGGGAGGCGGTATTTGGGCAGTTTGTGCTGGGCGGAGCCACTCGAATAGACGTCTTCGATGGCTTGGTCCTGGGTCTCTACGGTTCTGTGAAGTGCCATGAAATCCTGCTCTTGAATGAGGGAAATGGCGTAGACGTTGATCGCGACAAATGCCGATCAGGCTGCGTCAGGAAACGAACGATGGAGCGGTGGCGCCGAATATCACACGCACGGCGGCGCAGGAAAGTGACCCAGATCATTAAAGGCGTGGATAAGCAGGCAGACGTGCCGGGGGTGCCTGGCAGTGACCTACTGGCTCAGTGCTTCGTTCAATATCAGGCTGCGATAGTGCCCGGGGTTGGAGCCCGACCACTTGCGAAACGCCTTGTAGAACGAGCTGGCATCGGCAAACCCCAGGCGGGTGGCGATCTCGGCAAAGCTGATGTCGGAATCGGCCAGCCAGACGATCGCCAACTCCTTGCGCACGCTGTCCTTGAGGCCCTGGTAGGTCTGCCCTTCTTCCGCCAGGCGCCGGCGCAGGGTCGAGGCCGAGATGCACAGGGATGCGGCCAGGCCTTCGGTTTCCGGCCAGGTGTCGGCAGGCATGTGCCGCAGGTCGGTCTTGATGCGGGTGGCAAGGCTGTCCGGGTCGCGGTATTTGACCAGGATGTTGGCGGGCGCATGGGCCAGGAAGCGCTTGAGCTCCTCCGGGCTGCGCTTGATCGGCAGGTCGAGGCAGTCGGCGGAAAAGATCATCCGGGTACGCGGCCGGTCAAAGCGCAGGTTGTCGGAAAACATCACTTGGTAGTCGTCGCAGAAGTCCGGCTGCGGGCAACGCAGTTCAATCGCCAGGATCGGGATCCGGCGCCCCGCCAGCCAGCAGGCGACGCCGTGGACGATCATCCAGTAGGCGAAATAGGTGAAGGCGCGCCTGGGTGCGGGCTCCGGCTCCAACAGCACGATTTCCGCCAGGCTCTGCTGGCGCACCAGTTGCGCCGGCAGGCGCTCGAGCATCAGTGACAGGAACCCCAGGCCGGTTTCCAGCGCAGTGGCCAGGCTCGGTTGTGCCATGGAGGCCCGGCAGAGGAACTCCAGGCTGCCGGATTTGAGCTTGCGCGGGTCCATGCCAAAGAATTCATCGTCCATTCGCCGTGCCAGCAAGCGCCATAAGCGTGCGTAAGCGGTTGCCGGGACGCGTGCGGTTGGCTGGCCCAGCAGTGCTGGATCAATCCCGACCTTGGTCAACACTTCATCGGTCGCCGCACCCGGCGCACAGCTCTGCAACAGGGCTTCGCGGACCAGCTGGATGGAAATCGTGTCTTTTTCCGACATGGGGAATGGCGCAATCCGGTGACTGGGACGATGCCGCGCATTCTAGTGTCGGATGCGGTTTGCCACCACCGTTCAGTCAAGGTTCAGTAAAGGTCAATATTCCCTGTTTAGTAATGAGTATCATTATGTTACAACTTAGCATCCTATCTAGTGACGATTCGGTGCCGAATGCTTGTTCCCTTTTTAATCATGCTGCGCGAAGGCATAGAAGCCGCCTTGATCGTTGGCATTATTGCCAGCTACCTCAAGCAAACTGGCCGTGGCCAGTACATGCCCGCAGTGTGGATCGGCGTATTTCTGGCAGCGGCCCTCGCGCTGCTGGTCGGCGGTGGCCTGGAACTGGTGAGTGCCGAATTTCCGCAGAAACAACAGGAACTGTTCGAAGGCATCGTCGGCCTGGTGGCCGTGGGCATTCTCAGCTCCATGGTGTTCTGGATGCGCAAGGTCGCGCGCTCCATCAAGCATTCCCTGCATGAATCCCTCGATCATGCCCTGGCCGGCTCCAAACACCAGGTCACCGCACTGATTGCCATGGTGTTTTTCGCCGTGGCCCGTGAAGGCCTGGAAACCGTGTTCTTCCTGCTGGCCGTGTTCCAGCAAAGCGAAGGTCCGGGCGCGCCGATTGGCGCCCTGCTCGGCCTGATCCTGGCGATCATCGTCGGCTTCCTGATCTACACCGGCAGCATGCGCCTGAACCTTGGTGCGTTCTTCCGCTGGACCGGCCTGTTCATCCTGGTGGTGGCCGCCGGCATCCTCGCCAACTCGGTACAAGCCCTGCACGAAGCCGGGGTATGGAACCACCTGCAAACCGTACTGTTCGATTTCAGCGCGACGCTGCCGATGGATGGCCCGCTGGGCTCGGTGCTGGCCGGCATGTTCGGCTATCAGGACGCCCCGACCATCAGCACCCTCGGTGCCTACCTGATTTACCTGGTGGTGGCCCTGGTGATGTTCTTCCTGCCGGCGCCGCCGAGCAAGCCGGCTACCCGCACAACCTCTTCCGTTTCCAGCCAGTAAGGACCGCCTCTTGTCCAACCAAACCCCTCAACCGGCTCCGCCCTCCCGCGCCTTGCGCTGGGCGGTGGGCGGCTCGGTGGTCGTGATGATCGCCGCCGGTGGCCTGTTCTACTACGCCTCGCAACTGGCCGCCTCCAAGCGCCAGGCCAACCACAATGAAATCGCCGTCACCATCCACGCCCACAGCTGCGAGCCGAATGCGCTGACGGTACCGGCCGGACGCGCCAGCTTCCGCATCATCAACCGCTCGGACCGTGCCGTGGAATGGGAAATCCTCGACGGCGTGCTGGTGGTCGAAGAGCGCGAGAACATCGCCCCGGGCCTGAGCCAGGTGATCAACGCCAACCTGCTGCCCGGCGACTACCAGATCACCTGCGGCCTGCTGAGCAACCCGCGTGGCACCTTGAAGGTGACACCGACTGCCGAGTCTGACGCCCAAGCCAAGGCCAAGCCGTCGATGGTCGCGTTTATCGGCCCGCTGTCGGAGTTCCGCGTGTACCTGAGCAGCCAGGGTAGCGCCCTGGTCAAGGCCGTTACCGCGCTGGACCAAGCCATCGAAGCCGGCGACCTCGCCCAGGCCCAGGCGCTTTACGTACCGGCCCGCGAGGCTTACCAGCGCCTGGCCCCGGCCTCGCAACGCCTGGCGGAACTGGACAACGCGATCAACGCCCGCGCCGACTACTTTGAAAAGCGCGAGCAGGACCCGGCCTTCAGCGGCTTCCACCGTCTCGAATACGGCCTGTTCCAGCAACGCAATCTCGACGGTCTGGCGCCGATTGCCCAGCGCCTGGTCACCGACGTCACCAGCCTCAAGCAACAGCTGCTGGCCCAGTCGCTGCCGCCGGAGCAACTGGTGAGCATCGTAGTGCGCAACCTTAACAGCCTGGCCGACGTACGTGCCGCCAGCGGTGAGGAAGAACGCTACAGCCATACCGACCTCAACGGCTTCGCCGCCAACCTGGACGCCGCCCGCAAAGTGGTCGACCTGATGCGCCCGCTGCTGACCAAATCTGCCGCGCAATTGCTGCCGGGGATCGACAGCGCGATCAACGCCCTCGATGCCGAACTCAACGGTTTGAAAGTCGATGGCCGCTACGCCTCGTATGACAGCGTTACCGCCGATCAGCGCAAGCAGATCGCCGACAAGGCCAAGGCTCTGGCCGTTGCACTCGATGGAATCGACCCCGCCCTTGGCCTTTCCGGCCTGAAGTGAAGACGACCGTAGACATGAGTGATTCAGAACAATTTTCCGCCCAGCGTCGTCGTGTATTGCTGGGTATGGCCGCCACTGGCGCGGCCATTGCCGGCAGCAGCCTGAGCTGCCCGGCAATGGCTGCCAACGCGGCGGCACAAGTGACCACCGCGCCAAGCAGTGAAAAGATCCAGGACCACCACGATTTCCATGGCAAGCACCAGACCGGCATCGTCACTCCGCGCCCGGCCTGCGGCATGCTGGTGGCATTCGACGTGTTGGCCAGCGACCGTGACGACCTGGAGCGGCTGTTCCGCACCCTGAACGAGCGTATCGCGTTCCTGATGACCGGCGGCACCGTGGTGCAAGTCGACCCGAAACTGCCCCCCACCGACTCCGGCATCCTCGGCCCGGTGGTGACACCGGACAACCTGACCATCACCGTATCGGTGGGCGAGTCGCTGTTCGACGAACGCTTCGGCCTGGCCGCAGCCAAGCCCAAGCGCCTGATCCGCATGGTCGGTTTCCCCAACGATGCACTGGAACCGGCGCAGTGCCACGGCGACCTGAGCCTGCAGTTCAGCTCCAACACCCCGGACACCAACATCCACGCCCTGCGCGACATCGTGAAAAACCTGCCGGACCTGCTGCTGGTGCGCTGGAAGCAGGAAGGCAGCGTGCCGCCCCAGGCCCCAGCCCGCCCCGGCGAGCCGGCACAAAGCGCGCGCAACTTCCTCGGTTTTCGCGACGGTTCGGCCAACCCGAACTCCAACGACAACAAGGCGATGGATCAGATTGTGTGGGTCCAGCCAGGCAGCGACGAACCGGCCTGGGCCGCCAATGGCAGCTACCAGGCGGTGCGGATCATCCGCAACTTCGTCGAACGCTGGGACCGCACCCCGCTGCAAGAGCAAGAAAGCATCATTGGCCGGATCAAGACCAGTGGCGCGCCCATGGATGGCCAGAAAGAAACCCAGGTCCCGGACTACAGCAAGGACCCGGAAGGCAAGTTGACCAAGCTCGATGCCCACATCCGCCTGGCCAACCCGCGTACTGCACAGACCCAGGCCAACCTGATCCTGCGCCGGCCGTTCAACTACTCCAACGGCGTCAACAAAAACGGTCAGCTGGACATGGGGCTGTTGTTCATCTGCTACCAGGCTGACCTGGAGAAAGGCTTTATCAGCGTGCAAACCCGGCTCAACGGCGAGCCTCTGGAGGAATACCTGAAGCCGGTTGGCGGCGGTTACTTCTTCACCTTGCCAGGCGTCACCGGGGCCCAGGATTTCATCGGGCGCACGCTGCTTGATGCGACACATCCACAAACCACTGCCAAAACCTAAAACAAACCCCAGAGCGGAAATCGTCCCATGAAGAAGTCGTCTCTCGCATTGTCGTTGTTAATGAGCCTTTCGCCGCTGGCCGCCTTCGCCGCCACCGCGCCGCTGGACCTGGTAGGGCCGGTGTCGGACTACAAGATCTACGTCACCGAAGAAATCGGCGAGCTGGTCACCCAGACCCAGGCGTTCACCGACGCCGTGAAAAAAGGCGACCTGGCGACCGCCAAGAAGCTGTACGCGCCAACCCGCGTGCACTATGAGTCGATCGAGCCGATCGCCGAACTGTTCAGCGACCTCGACGCCTCCATCGACTCCCGCGTGGACGACCACGAGAAAGGCGTGAAAGCCGAAGACTTCACCGGCTTCCACCGCATCGAGTACAGCCTGTTCTCCGAGAACACCACCAAAGGCCTCGACGCCCTGGCGGACAAGCTCAACAGCGACGTACTGGACCTGAAAACCCGCGTGGACGGCCTGACCTTCCCGCCGGAAAAAGTTGTCGGTGGTGCTGCTGCCCTGCTGGAAGAAGTGGCCGCGACGAAGATCTCCGGTGAAGAAGACCGCTACAGCCACACCGACCTGTATGACTTCCAGGGCAACATCGACGGCGCGAAGAAAATCGTCGACCTGTTCCGTCCGCAGATCGAGAAGCAAGACAAGGCCTTCGTTGCCAAAGTCGACAAGAACTTCGCCACCGTGGACAAGATCCTGGCCAAGTACAAAACCAAGGATGGCGGTTTCGAGACCTACGACAAGGTCAAGGAAGCCGACCGCAAAGCCCTGGTTGGCCCGGTCAATACCCTGGCGGAAGACCTGTCCACACTGCGTGGCAAGCTTGGCTTGAACTGATCCAGACGCTGCATGCTCTCGCCCGGCCTGCCGGGCGAGAGCCTTCCTCAGGCTGACGCCACCTGCACTCCGTCCGAAGGCCGCAAGGCATCGCGGATAGTCCGCAGCTTCAAGCACGTTTCCTCGTACTCACTCCCGGGATCCGACTCGGCGACAATGCCGCAGCCGGCGAACAGGTGCGCCTCACAGCCTCTGATCAACGCCGAGCGCAACGCCACGGCAAATTCACCATCACCCTGCGCATTCATCCAGCCCACTGGCGCTGCGTACCAGCCACGGTCGAGCTGCTCGTGCTCTCGGATATAGGCCATCGCCTCACGTCGCGGCAAGCCACCCACCGCCGGCGTCGGGTGCAGGGCCTGCACCAGTTGCAGCAATTGCACCTGGGGATGCAAGCGGCCCATCACCGGCGTCAACAGGTGCTGCACGTTGGCCAGCCGGTGCAACTGCGGCTGGCTGGCAATGTCGAGCATCGCGCAATAGGGCTGCAATGCTTCGCGCAGGGTTTGAACCACCAGGGTGTGTTCGTGGCGGTCCTTGGGGCTGTCCATCAAGGCCTGGCCAAGTTCGGCATCGTGCTGCTCGTGACGACCACGCGGGCAAGTACCGGCCAACGCCACCGTGTTCAGCGTGCCACGAGTCACCCGCACCAGCCGCTCCGGCGTTGCGCCGAGAAAGCAGCTGTCACCACGGCTGAACGCAAACAGGTACGCCTGGGGATAGGCCGCCTTGAGGTTTTCCAGCAGCGGGCCACAGGGGATCGTCCGTGAGGTGGTCAACCGCACTTCACGGGCCAGCACCACCTTGCGCAGGTCGCCGGCGTTGATGCGCTGCACGGCCGTCGCCACGGTGTCTTGCCATTGCTGCGCGCTGATGGTGTTTTCGTCGCTCGGTGTGCCGAGGGGAATCTCCTGGCGTGGCGCACTGGCGTAGCGGGACAGAAGCAACGTCCACTGGGTTTCCAGGCTCTGGGCGCAACGCACCGCGTCCGCCCCGGGCTCCAGCCACTGGCTGAAGATCACATGATGTTGCTCGGCTTCCCGCAGCAGCAGGATGCGCGGCAGCACCAGGGAGGTGGCGGCGAATGACTGCCATTTGAGCGAGCGTGGGCCCTTCGGGTCAAACGCAAAGCCGCCACACAGCAACGGCTGGCGCGGCCCCACCTGATGGGCCTGGCTGAGCAACGCCTGCCACGCCAGGGCACTGGCGTTGAAGCGGTCATCGGCCCCGGGGCTGATTTCCTCGGTACAACCAAAGCCGGCCATGGCCAGTGCGCCCCGGTCACTTGACCAGAACAGGCTTTGCCCGAGTACCTGGCGGTTGGCGGCAAATAACCGCAGCGGGTCCAGGCGCTCCGAGGCCAGGCTGAACACCACCAGCACTGCGCCGCCCTTCTCGCGCGCCAGGCGTTCGCCCTCGGTCAGCGTCTGAAGCAATCCCGGCAGACGTTCACTCATGCTCCGCTCCTTGATGCTGCTGGCGCCAGTGGCGCACTTGCTGGTCGATATTCCATTGGATGATCTGCGCAAACAGCGGGACCACGAACATCGGGTCCAACCCTTCGCGCTCGGCCCAGCGGCGGCGATGGGGCAGCATGGCGGCCACCCGCTCGGGGGCGGCGATGCTGGCTTCGTCAGGCTTGAACTGCGCCGCAGCTTTCACATAGGCCAACCGCTGGCCGAGAGCGCGGATGATCTGTTCGTCCAACGTGTCGATACCCAGGCGGACGTCTTCCAGCCCGCTGCACTGCTCAGGTGTTTTCATAGGATTCTCCGGTCATGGGGTCGACGGCCAGCACTGCCACGCCGGTTCGGCGGGGCTGCCCAGCAACAGTTCCAGGTGCTCGATCAGGTCGGCCTGGCTGTCGCGCAGGTAAAAATGCCCGCCGTTGAAGGTTCGAAAGTCGGTGACCTGGCGCGTCACTTCCGACCAGGCATGGGCTTCCTCCCGATCGACTTCGCGGTCGGTGCTGCCCAGGCATACGCTCACGGGCACGTCCAGCAGCTCGCTGATATCGCCGCAGTAGTTTTCGATCAGGCGGTAATCATTGCGCAATGCGGGCAGGTAAAGTGCCTGCATCTCGGGTTCGTCCAGGGATGATGGCGCACCACCCGACAGGCGCCGCACATCCGCCAGCAGACCGGCATCCGGGCCCTGGTGCAATTGGCTGTGACGTTGCCGGTGAGGGGCCGGATGGGCGGAGACGATCAGCCGTTGCAGGTCCTTGCCCTGGCGGTTCAGGCGCCGCGTCACCTCATAGGCCAGCGCCGCACCCATGCTGTGGCCGAACAGCACCAGCGGCCGGTCGGACAGGTCCCACAGCGCCCGGGTAATAGTGCCCGCCATCCATTCCAGGCTGCCGGGCCAGGTTTCACTCAGGCGCTCTTCGCGGCCGGGGTATTGCACGCTGACCAGTTCGATGTCAGCCGGCAACAGTGCCTGCCAACCGCTGAAAAATCCCGCGCTGCCGCCGGCGTGGGGCAGGCAGACCAATCGGCAACGCGGCGTTTGATGCTGCGGGTAACGTCGCAGCCATGGGCTGGGGATTTTCTTCATAACACGCCCTCCTCCAGTTCAGTGGTGACGTGGATCCGGGTCTGCGGCAACCAGCGCAGCACCTGGCGCAAGCAGTCATCGGCGTCCATCACCTGGGCAGCGTAGTGCGTGCCTTCGGGCAGTTTGGCCAGTTGCAGGGCGCAGATTGCCGCCACTGTGCCGGTCAACGCCGAGCCGTCGGCGGCACGCAACCAGGCGGTGGCCTGCTGCGGTTCGCCGTGTTGCAGGCCTGCCATTTCGACTGCGAGCAACTGGTAAGGCGTGCGCCCTGCCAGGTCCAGCGCACTGGCCTGTACCAGGGCGGCAATGTTCTCTGCCGTGTGTCGCAGAGCCGGTGGCGAGCCCTGAATGCGCCCGAGTGCGGCCCGCAGGTGGCCGCCGTCGAACAGGTTGTAGGCCTGGGCTTCGCGCACCCGCAAGTCAGTAAACAAGCGCTGTTGCTCAGTGGTTAGATACGGGTGGGCCGTTACGGGACCGCCCACCAGCCAGGGCCGCTCGAAGTGTTCATCGACGAGTACGGCGGACTTGATTGCACGGCCATCGCACCAGCCCATCGAGGCCTGGCCATAGCCGTTGCCGAGGCTCAATAGAAAGTCCTCGGCCGCCGTTGTCGACAACCGCCCAAGTCCGACGGCATAGCAATGCACGGCATCGACGCGCTCGAACGACGCCGCAAGCACCTTGGGAAACAACCCCGACAGCCCGGGCAACATGCCGGCTGATAACACCACACGACGACCCGGCGGCAACTGAGCGGGCAGCAGCTGATGCAGCGGATCATCGCCGCCGACATCGATGTAATCGGCGCCACTGGCCAAAGCGGCCAGCGCCACCCGGTCGAGCACCTGGTAGCTGGGGCCCGCGCAATTGATCAGCAGGTCGCAGCCGCTGCAAAACGCCGCCAGGCTTTGGGCGTCCCACAGGTCCACTTCACGGATCTCGGCCTGCCCGTTCAACTCGCCGTCGTTAAAACGCTGCCCTTGCCCAGGGTCGCGACCGCCCAGGCGCAAGCGGCAATGACCGACCAGCACCCGCGCAACCTGCCGACCGACATGCCCATAGCCGCCTACAATCCCGACTCTCACGCCGCCACCTGCGCCAGCCGTTCGAACGCGCGGGCCACGGCTTCGACCTGGGGGCTCTGCATGCAGCTGAAGTGGTCGCCCGGCACGTCCACCACCTGCAATTCGCCAAGGCACAGGGCCTGCCAGTATTGGCTCATGTCGCGGTGCATGCCGGGCAGTACCTGGACTTCACCGCATTGGCGGATAAACACCATGTCACCGTCGTAAGGCGTGGCCTGATGCAAGGCGACGGCGGCCAGGCTGTGGCGCAGCACCTGCAGTTGCTCGCGCAGCCAGTCCAGGTCGCTCAGTTGCGAGCCGGCGTGGCGCATCGCGTCTGCAATTGCCTGCAAGCGCTCATCTGCCGACTTGGATGCCAGGGCCCGCAGGCAGGCCAGGGCCGTGGCACAGTCGGGCTCATCCTGCAGCGCCAGCAACGCACCTTGGGGCACGCGGCCCGGAGTTTGGCGCAGCACCTTGGCAATCGCCCGCTCCATCGCCTGTTCATCCACCGGGTAACCCAGGGTGTGCGGGTCGGCCTGCATCACGCGGGCGAACACGTACTCCGCCAGCAGGTCATCCTCGATCATGAACGGCACGCGGTAGCTGCTGATCACTGTCAGTTGCAGCACCTCGATGTCCCTCGCCGCGAGGCATGACGCCAGCTCCGTCGCCAGCAACCCGCCGAGGCAATAACCGACGATGCTCACCTGGCGCCGGCCTTCGGCGTGCAAGGTGTCGGCATAACGCTCGGCCAGTTCACGAATCGCCGTAGCCGGTGCCAGAGCCAGGTAACCCGGTACATCATTGAGCACCAGCCCCTCCAGTGGCGCTTCTTCCCCGAGTGCAGCAAACAGCGCGCGATACGGTGCCAGGGTGCCGCTGCCATCATGGACAAAGATCCGCGCCGGGCCTTGCGCCTCCTCACGAATCCGCACCAGCGGCGACAGGCTCTCGCTGCCCTGCCCCCGCAGGTAATCCGCCAGGGCCGCAACGGTGGGCTGGTTGATCAACTGGCGCAGCAAATCCCCCCAGGGCACGTTACGGGCCTGGGGCAGGCTTTCCCGCAGGCGACCAACCACCTGCGCCACCAGCAATGAATCACCGCCCAACTCAAAGAAGCCCTGTTCACGGCCCACACTGGGCACCCGCAACAGGGTTTGCCAGACCTCTGCGATACTGCGCTCCAGCGCATCCAGCGGTGCAGCCCCGCTGTTGGCCTGTTGCGTGGCCTGGGCCATGCCGAGGTTGGCCAACGCCTGGCGGTCGACTTTGCCGTTGACCGTCAGCGGCATTTCATCCAGTACCCGCCACTCGGTGGGTACCATGTAATCCGGCAGGCGCTGGCCCAGATGCGCGCGCAACGCCTCCGGCTCAAGGGTCTGGCGCTCGGTCTTGAAGCGCGTGATGAACAGGTGCTGGCCGATCTGTGACATCGCATCGTCAGCTGCCGGCATGCACAGCGGCGTCTGCGCGCCGGCTTCCTGCAACAGTTGCTGCCACTGCTCGCGGCGGATGAACGTGGTGTCCTGCTCGGCGCGGAAATCCTCGAACGCGGTCAGGCCCTCCTTGAACTCCATGGACGCCATGATCTGGTAGGTGTCGCGGGTGGCTTCGATAAAGATCAGCCAGCCGCCGGGGGCGAGCATTTCCCGCAGCCGGGCGAGTACCTGGCTGGCATGCCGCGAGTTGTGCAGCACGTTGGCACACAGAATCACATCCAGGGAGTTGGCGGCGATGCCTTGGGCCCAGTGGTCGAGGTTCAGGTCAAACAGCCCGTAGCTGACCCACGGAAACTCGACGAAATGCTCCCGCGCTTCGTTGAGGAAAAACTGCGACAGGTCGGTGAACTGGTAGTCCACCGCCAAGCCGTCCAGGGCCGGAATCAGGTCGGCACTGGTGCCGCCCACGCCTGCGCCGATTTCCAGCAACTGCAGACGCCAGCCCGCCGGTTGCAGTGCGGCGATTTCCTGCACCGCCGCACACACCGCCTGGTTCAGGTACTGGCTGATCAGGTTCTTGCGATAGGCGCCTTCGGCGGTGTCGGTACGGCCTTCGGGAAACAGCAAGTGCAACGGGTCGAGCCGGTCGCTCATCAGGGCAGGCAATTGCTCCTGGCTTTCCCGCAGGTAGCGCAGCACTTCACCGCCCCAGCCCACACTCGGTTCCAGCGCCTCGATGCGCTGCCACAGCTGACGGTATTCAGCACCCGAGACCCGCAGTGACGAATAGGCGCCGGTGCCTGGGTTGCGGTCTACCAGTTGTTCGCGATGCAGCGCTTGCAGCCAGCGGCGGATCAGCCGTTCGTTGCGTGGCGCCACTTCGCACAGGCTCATGATCTGGGCCAGGTCGTGCTCGACGCCCGGTTGATCAAACAGCCCCGGGCGTTGCAGGGCCAGGCCCATGGAGAGCAACGCGGCACGCTCGACGCAATCGGACATCTGCGTAATCAGCGCTTCCGTCAGTTGGCCTTTCACGCCGTTGGCCGCCGCCAAGGCGTTGGGTGCCAACCGGGTCGGCCAAGGCAATGGAGTATCACGCAAAGTCCCGCGCACGCAGGCCTGCAAACGCCGCTCGAACGCGCCCTCGCCCGCAGCGACCACCACGGCCGATTCGACATGAGGATGACTGAGCAAGGCACTTTCGACTTCCGCCAACTCGATGCGATGCCCGCGAACCTTGACCTGGAAATCCTCACGGCCAAGGAACTCAATCAACCCGCTTTCAAGGTAGCGCCCCAGGTCGCCGGTGCGGTACAGCCGCTCGCCGCTGTGGGCATGCTCGATAAAACGCTCGGCGGTTTTCTCCGCGTCCCCCAGGTACCCCATCGCCAACCCCGTGCCGGCGATGAACAGCTCACCGGCAACGCCTTGCGGGCGATCGCGGCCTTGTTCGTCGAGCACCATGAAGCGTTGATTGGCCAGCGGCGCGCCGTAGGGAATGCTGCGCCATTGTGCGTCCACCTCGGTGATTGGATAGGCAATCGACCAGATCGCCGCTTCTGTGGCGCCGCCCAGGCTGATCAGTTGGAGCTCAGGCAACAACGCAGCGATTTCGGCGGGCAGGTTCAGCGGGATCCAGTCGCCGGACAGCAAGGCCAGGCGCAGGCTCTGAGGTGCCGCGGCCGGCACGGCTTGCAGGTAATGGGCAAGCATCTGCAACTGCGCGGGCACCGAGTTCCACAGGGTCACACCGTGCTCGCGGGCGCATTCGGCCCAGTGGGACGGGTCGGCGCGGCGTCCGGCGTCGGGCAACACCAGGGCGCCACCTACGGCCAGCAGGCCGAAGATGTCGTACACCGAGAGGTCGAAGCCCAGGCTGGCCAAGGCGAGTACCCGGTCTTCGGCGCCGATGGCGAAGCGCTGATTGATATCCACCACCGTGTTGAGGGCCGCCTGGTGACTGATCATCACACCCTTCGGAATCCCGGTGGAGCCGGAGGTGTAGATCACGTAGGCAAGTTGTTGCGGTGTCACCTGCGGCGCCGGCAGTTCACGTCCGGCACTGGCTGCGGCCTGATCAACGGGTATGCACTGGGTCACCTGGGCGGGCCAGGCCACGTCCTCGCTCAACCACGACTGGCTGAGCACCCGGCTGACCTCGGCGTTCTCAAGAATCAACGCGCGCCGCGCCATCGGCTGATTAGTGTCCAGCGGCAGGTACGCCGCGCCGGCCCGCAAGATCCCGAGTACACCGACCACCTGGTCGATGCCTTTTTCCATGCATACCGCGACCCGCTCGCCGGGCTGGCAACCGCCATCCAGTAACTGCTCGGCAATCGCCTCGGCACGGGCGGCGAGTTGCGCGTAAGTGAGCTGTCGCGCGCCCTGGATCAGGGCGACACGTTGGGGTTGCGCCCGGGCCTGGCGAAAGAACGGTTCATGCAGCAAGCCTGGGGGAATCGGCTGCGCCGTCTGGTTGATCAACTCCCGCACCAGTCGCTGGGGTGCCGGCAGTTCAAGGCAATCGTCCAGGGTCCAGGCCGAAGGCTCCCGCGCCAAGCGCTTGAGCAGACGTTCGAAGGTGTCGAACATCGCTTCCAGCATGGCCTCATTGAACACGCCCTGGCGAATGTCCCAATTGATGAACAGGCCGTTGTCGCGCTCGCTGACCTGGCAATCAATCAACACTTGCGGGGTCTGGCTGATGCCGTGCACCAGTTCTGCGCCGGGCATAAATGCCCCGCCGCCACTTTCGCCACCGGCGCCCAGGGTGCTGGTGAAGGCATAGGGCATCAAGGCCGCATCACGGCCTTTGCGCCGCGCCAGTTCGCGCAGTACTTCAATGCCGGAACACAGGCGGTGGTCCATGTCTTGCCACAGTCGCTCCTGCAACTGCTGGCTGCGTTCACCAAAGCTGCCGCCTTGCAGGGTCTGGACTTCCAGCAATTCCACCGAGCTGAAATCCCCCACCAGCCGATCGACCTGCGGGTGCAGCGACAGGCGATTGAGCAAGGTCAGGCTCAAGCAGAAATGCCCCTTGCGGCTCCAGCGCCCCAGGGTTTCGGCATAGCAGGAAAGAATCGCCGCCGACGCACCCACGCCGGCCGCCGCTGCATTCAGGCGCAGGGCGTTGAAATCCCGGGCCTCCAGGTTCAGGGCGCGGCGCTCGAAACGCGGTCCGCTGGGAGCGCCCTGCATGGGCAATTCCGGAGCACCGGGCAGGCTGTCGACCCGCGCCCACCAGTACTGGCGGTCACGCTGGTAACGCGGCTGTTCCCGCAACCGGCGCTCGCCCAGTACGTAGTCGCGAAAACTGATGGGCGCCGCCGGCGGCAAGGCTTCGCCACGATAGACCTGCTGCAACTCGGCCAACAGCATGCGCACGCTCTGGTAGTCGCACACCAGCAGATCCACTGAGAGATGCAGGCGCGCATGTTCACGGCCCTGGCTGACGCACAACTCGATCAGCGGCCACTGCTGGGGCGACGCCAGGCGAATTTCCATGCGTTCGCGCAGAGCGGCCAGTGCACGGCCGTCGTCTTCGCGCAGGTCATGCCGGGCGATCAGGTAATGCGGCACCTGGGGCAGGATTTGTTGGTAGCCGTCTTCCAGCACCACCGCCCGCAGCATGTCGTGACGCGCAATCAGATGGTTCCATGCCTGCTCCAGGCGCGCCGGGTCCAGTTCCCTGAGTTCAAATTCCAGGTAACCGTGGCACGCCACCCCGCCGTAGCTGAATGCCTGGGTGCGGCCCATCAGGTAAGCGGCCTGCACGTCGGTCAGCGGAAACGGTTCGCTGCGGGCAGCCAGGTCGGCCGAGACGGTGGGCATCACCGGTTCCATCAATTGCTGCAACAACGCGTCCTTGTGTTCGCGCAATTGTTGCAGGCGGCCTTCATCCATCACCCCGGCGGGCGCCCGGTAGCGCAGGCGGCCCTGCTCTTCCCAGAGTTCCACACCCAGTGCTTCGAGGTCCTGTTGCAGTTGCTGCAGTGTCATAGCGCACCCTCCACCATTGCGTTCCGGTTGACGTGGTCCTGTTCTCGTCGGGCGACAAGCCATTGGGCCTGGCGGGCGACGGTGGCCGCGTTGAAAAAGTCCTTCAGCGACAGTTCGACGTCGAACTGTCGGGCGATACGTTCGATCAGGCGAGCGGCCAACAGACTGTTGCCGCCGAGGGCGAAAAAGCCCTGGTTGCGTCCCACCAGGGGAATGTCGAGCAATTCGCGCCAGAGCCCGGCCAACAGTTGTTCGGCTTCGCCTTGAGGCGCGTCTTCATGCTCGGGTCTGGCGCCCTGGCGTTGCTCCTGCACCAGCCACAGCAGTGCGGCGCGGTCGACCTTGCCGTTGGCGCTCAGGGGCAGTTCGGCGAGGTTCAGCCAGTGGTCCGGCAACATGTGTTCCGGCAACCATTGGCAGAGCCACTGGCGCATGGCTTCGGCATCCGGCAGCGCGTCGCCCATCAGGGTTGCTGCCAACTGCGGGTTGGCCCCGGGCAACACCAGGGTGACGGCACGACTGACGGCCGGATGGCGTTCCAGGGCCACGTCGATCTCACTGAGTTCGATGCGGAAGCCACGGACCTTGACCTGCTGGTCCATACGCCCGAGAAATTCGAGGCTGCCGTCGGGCCAATAACGGCCCTGATCGCCGGTGCGGTACCAGCGTTGCCCGGCGTGCTCGACGAAGCGTTGGGCGCTGAGATGCGGCAGGCCACGATAGCCCTGGGCAACCCCGGCGCCGCCGATCCACAACTCCCCCGCCACCCAGTCCGGGCAATCGCGGCCCTGGCTGTCGACGACTCGAAAGCTTTGGTTATCCAGGGGTTTGCCGTAGGGAATCGAGAGCCAGTGAGCCGGCACTTCGTCGACGTCCTGGACGTTGGACCAGATGGCCGCTTCAGTGGCGCCGCCGAGAGCGGCGAACCGGGCGCTTTCGCCGGCTGCCAATCGCAGGCGGCGTGGCAGGTCCAGCCCGACCCAGTCACCCGAGACCATCGCCAGGCGTAATCCGCTCAGGGCATTCGGCTCGCGGGCCTTGAGGGTCAGCATGTCGAGCAACGCCGGTACCGAGTTCCACAGGGTCACGCGCTGCTGGCGGATCAGCCGCAACCATTCGGACGGCTCCTTGCGCCGCGCATCCGCTGGCAGCACCACGGCGCCACCGACACTCAGCAGGCCAAACAGGTCGTACACCGACAGGTCGAAATCGAGGGCGGAAACCCCGAGCACACGGTCATCCGCGCCCACCTGATAACGCCGGTTGATCGCGGCGACGGTGTTCAGCGCCGCCTGGTGGGAAACCTCGACGCCCTTGGGTTCGCCGGTAGTGCCAGAGGTAAAAATCACATAGGCCAGTGCGTCCGGCGCCACCTCGATCGGTTGTTTCAGGGCCCTGGCCGAACGCGCCTGGGCCAGGTCCACCACTTGCAAGTCCGCCAGCCATACACCGCGATCACGGTGGGCCGTATCGGTGATCACCACCTTGGCTCCGGCGCGTTGATAGATCATGTCGCGACGGGCTGCCGGCTGTTCGATACCCACCGGCACATACACCGCGCCCGCCGCCAATATGCCGAGCACCGCAACGATTTGCGCCTGGCCTTTGGGCAAGGTGATCGCCACCGTATCACCCGGTTCAATCCCCCACTGGCGCAGGGCACCTGCCACTTGCAGGGCCTGGGCCGCCAGCTCGGCGTAACTCAACTCAGCGTCCTCGGTGATCAATGCCACCCGCTGCGGGTGCACCTGCGCCTGTTGGAAAAAGCCATCGTGCAGCAAGCCTTTGTCATAGGCCCAGGGCGTGTGGTTGACCGCTGCACGGACCTCTTGCTGGCCTTGGGGCAACGGCAGCGGCGCGGGTTGGCGCCAGTCACCGGTACACAGCCACGCCAGCAGGTCGCCATAGGCGGTGAACATTTCGTCCAGCAGGCCTTCGGGGAACAGCGCATCTACCCCGTCCCAGTTGAGCAACAGGCCATCGGGCAGCGGATAGCTCTGGTGGTCAAGCCACACTTGGGGCGTTTGCGACAAGGCCCAGCCCGGTTCGCCCAGGTGCTGCCGGCAAGTGGCGTCGACAAACGCTTCGCCAAGGTTGCAGGCAAACACTACGGGGGCGCCGCCTTGCCGGGTGCGGGACAACTCACGCAGCACTTCCACACCAGGCCAGGCGCTGTGGGCGATGTCGCGGTGCAGTTGGCGTTGCAGGGCTTGCGCCTGCTGCGCGAAAGAACCCGCCTGGCGCTGGTCGATCTCCAGCAGCACCAGGTTGGAAAAATCCGCCAGCAGATGCGGGACGCAGGGGTGCAGCTCCTGGCGGTTGAACAGCGGCACGTTCAACAGGAAATGCTGGCTGGCGCTCCAGCGGCCCAGCACTTGGGTATAGGCGCAGCACAGCACGCTGGCCAGGGTCAGGCCGTGTTGGCGGGCCTGGTCTTCCAGGGCTCGCAACTGCGCGCGGCCGAGGCGCATCGCCAGGCGACGAAAACGCGGCGGGCCGAGGGATTGCGGCTCGTGTGCCAAGGGGAGTTGCGGGCCGTCGGGCAGGTCATCCAGACGTTGCAGCCAGTAGTCCCGCGCGCCGGCATCGCTGGTTCGGGTGGCGCCCAGGTAGTGGGCAAAATCCCATTCCAGACGTGGCAGCTGCGCCTCTTGCCCGCTGTAGATCAGCGCCAGATCCCGCAGCAGTACGCTGATACTCAGGACGTCCGCCACCAGCAAATCGATGTTCAGGTGCACCCGGCTGCGGCCGTCGGGCAAGCGGCTGAGTTGCACATCAAACACCTCGCCCTGGCGCACATCCAGGCAGCGGTGGGCCAGGCGCTCACGCAAGGCCAACTCATCCGGCCGTTCATGCACGGTCAACCCAGGCCACGGGCTGGTCGGCAGCACGCGCTGGCAAGTGGCGTTCGGGAAACAGGCGCGCAGCATGGGATGGCGGTGAGTCAGGCGCATCACCGCGCTTTCCAGGCGTTGAGCGTCGACCTGATACCCGTCCAGCTCCTGATACAGGTGACAGCCAACGCCCCCCAGCGGCATGGCCGGGTCGCGACCAAACCAATAAGCCTGCTGCAACGGTGTGAGGGCGAAATCGTTGTCGGCGGCGACGGGCTTGAGGTGCGTCGCCTGCCCGCGACGGCGGTCGATCAGCAACCACCAGGCCTCAAGGGTCGGCTGCTCAATCAGTTCGGCAAAGCTCACCTGCACACCTTCGCGGGCGAGCAAGGCCGGCAGGCGCATCATGCTCACCGAGTCCAGGCCCTGCTCGATCAGCGAGGCATCGGGCTCCAGGTCCTGGGGGGCATAGTCGAGCAACTGCGCGACACCGGCGCACAGCGCCTCGGGGCTGTGTGCGAGGCCGCCGGGTGCAGGATGAACGCATGCCAGTGATGGGTTATCGGTCATGGGGGACGGTCCTTTGGGGAACGGTAGGGTCTGGGCGCAAGCGCCAGCGATTGATCGCTTCGCGCTCGTGGAACAACTCGCGGTAACGGCCGGGCGTGGCCATCAACGCGTCATGGCGGCCGACCTGGGCCAACTGGCCGTGGTCGAGCAGCAGAATCTGGTCGGCATGGGGCGCCAAGGTCGGTTTGTGGGTGACCAGCACCACCGTGTGCCGGCGGGCCAGTTGCAACAGGGTCCGATTGACCCGCGCCTCGCTGATGGCATCGAGGGCGGCGGTCGGCTCGTCCAGCAGGATCAGCGACGCGTCCTTGAGCAACACCCGCGACAACGCCAGGCATTGGCGCTCGCCGCCGGACAGGCTGACGCCCTGCTCGCCCAGCACGGTGTGCCAGCCCTGGGGCAGGCGCTCGGCGAGGCGGTCGAGGCCGGTGGCGCGGGCGGCGTGCTGCCATTGCTCTTCGCTGGCGTCGGGGCGGCCCAGCAGCAGGTTGTCCAGCAGGCTGCCCGGCAACAGCGGGCTGTCCTGGAACATCAAGGCGACCTGGGTATCTCGGGCCAGGGCCGACAGTTGCCGCAGGTCGACACCGCCGAGGTGAATCGCGCCACTGCTTACATCGCTGAAGCGCGCCAGCAGGCGCAACAGGCTGGACTTGCCGGAGCCGGACGCCCCCACCACCAGGTTCAGCGAACGCTCCTGCAACGTGAAGTCGATGCCTTGCAAGATCGCCTGGCCCTGGCGGACCAGTCCTACGTCCCGCACTTGCACGTCGTAACCCAGGGCAGGTTGGGGTTCGAGAGGCTCAGGCAACCCCGGCATCTGCAGCAGGTGGCGCAGGCGATTCAAGCCGTGGCGGGTCTGGCGCAACGTGGTACCGAGGTTGACCAGCGCGCCCATTGGCTCCACCAGGCAGGTGGCGAGAATCGCCAGCGCTAGGAACTTCGCCGCATCGAGGGTGCCACCCAACACGGCATACAGGCCGCATAACAGGATGGCGCTGTAGCCGGCCTGCAACACCACCGCCAAACCCAGCGCGGCGGGAAAAGTGCGCCAGTGGGCGTGACGCTGTGCCTGTTGCTGCTGGGCCAGGGCCTCGGTGAGCAGGTCGAAACCTTGCTCGGTGCGCCCGCTGGAGCGCAGCAACGGTTGCTGGCGCAGAAACTCCATCACCCGGGCCGCCGCTTCATTGGCTGCGGCTTCGCTCAGTGCTTCAGCTTGCCCGCCCCAGCGCACGCCCCAGTGGTACACCAGCACCAGCAACGGCAACGCGGCCAGTGCCGCCAACGCCATGGAGCGGTCGTAGAAAAACAGCGCCAGCAGGAGTGCCAAAGGCGTCAACAGCGCATTGGCCATTGGCTGCAAAAGGTGCGCCGGGGTGCTCATGATTTGCAGCACGGTGTGAGTCACCAGGCGATTCAGTTCAGCGCTGCGCCGCTCCACAAACCATTCCAGCGGCAGTTGCACCAGCTTGTCACCAATGCGTCGGTTCAACGCCTGGGCTGCTTCTGCACCGGCGCGATAGCCCGCCAGCTGGGCATACCGGCGCAGCCAGAGGCACAACAAGGCCATGCCGGTGAAACCGATGGCCCAGGCCCAAGGCGTGGTGTTGCCGAACCACTGGGCAAAGGCCATCGGCAACAACGCCAACGCTGCGCCCTGGGCCAACGCACTCAACGCCATCGCCATCAGCGCACGCCGCAACAAGCCGGCTTCACGGGGTTGCAGGCTGCGTAACAGCGCGCGAATCATGCCCGTGCCCTCTTCAGTGCGGCCGCCGAAAACTGCTCAGCGGCCCACAGCCCGGCGTAAGTGCCCTGCTGGTCCAGCAAGCCGTGATGCGTACCGCGCTCGACAATCCGCCCGCCTTGCAGCACGACGATCTGGTCGGCGTCCTGGATGCTGCTCAAGCGGTGGGCGATTACCAGCACCGTGCGGGCACGGGCCAGGCGAGACAGCGCCTGCTGGATCGCGGCTTCGGATTCAGGATCACTGGCGGCGGTGGCTTCATCGAGAATCAGGATCGGCGCTTCACTGAGCATCGCCCGGGCAATGCCCAGGCGTTGCACTTCACCGCCGGACAGTTGCACGCCGGCTCCGAGGACGGTGTGATACCCCTGGGGCAGCGCGAGGATGCGCTGGTGAATCTGCGCGGCCCGGGCGGCGGCTTCCACCTCGATTTGCGTGGCGTCGGGGCGCGCCAGGCGCAGGTTGTCGAGGACGCTGGTGCGCAGCAGGCGCACATCCTGGAACACAAAGGCGACCTGGCGATACAAGGTGGCGCTGTGCATGTCCCGCAGGTCGACGTCGCCGATGCGGATCGCCCCGGCACTCACATCGGCAAAGCGCGCAAGCAAAGTGGCCAGGGTGGATTTGCCGGCGCCCGAGTCGCCCACCAATGCGGTCAGCGTGCCGGGCGGTAGATCCAGGTCAATGTCATGCAGCACCTGCGTGCCGTCGGGGTAGCGAAAGTCCACGCCTTCAAAGCTCACCTGGCGGCCCTTGGGCTCGCGGGATTCGCGAGGTTGCGTCAACGTCGCGCTGTTGAGCACGGTGGCGATACGGCTGGCGGCCATGCGGCCCTGCACCAGTGCATCCGCACCATGCCCGACGGCCGCGACCGGCGCTGCCAGGGCCGGCCCCAGCAGCAGGAACGGCAGCAGTTGCACCGGCATCAGCCAACCGCCAGCCACCAGCGACGCACCGCCCAACAGCACCAGGGCCAGCAGAAGCAACGGCGAAAGCAGCACCTCGACACTCGCCCCAAGCCCGGCCCAGCGTTGGGCCCAGCAGGAAAAGAAACTGGCGAAACGTTCCACCGCACCGAAGAACTTTGACTGCACCCGATCGGCCCGGCCGAATGACTTGACCATGGCGATGCTCTGCACAAACTGCTGGGTGGCCAGGGACAGGTTGCCCAGCGCGGCGCCCAGTGCCTTCTGGTCATCCCGATAAGCCTGGGAGCGCAAGGCTCGCAGTCGCCACAGCGCCAGCGCTGGAGGCAGCAGCACCACAACGGTCATCGGCACACTTACCGTCAGCAGGTACAACAGGCACGCCAGGGGCGCCACCAATGCGGCGGCGAGGTTGTTTGGCAAGTGCGCCACCAGTTGATGCAGCGCACCTACGTCGTCGAGCAAAACACGGTCGACTTTTTGCCCACCACGGGCGCTGAACCAAGCCAGCGGAACCCGCGCCAAATGCGCGGCCAGCCGTTGGCGAACCTGGCGTTGCAGGTCGCTGTCGGCCAGGTGGGTCATCTGCAAGGCGGCAGCCAGCCCGAGCATGCGCAACAGCAAAGCGCCCGCACCGGCCAACAACCACCAGAACCCATCGTGCAGATCGAGTTTTCCGTCCAGCAACGACGGCGCCAACTCCGCCACCGCGATCAACGGCAGCAGGCCGATCAGGGTCGCCAGGGCTTGCAGCAGCATGGCGCAGATCAACCGGCCACGTACAGGCGCGAGCAGTTCACGCAGCGAGTCTTGATCAGCCACGGGCGGCGCTTCCCTCAGGTTGTTTTGCCCCGAAATACAGCTGCTGGATAGCCTCCCGCAGGTGCTTGCGGCTGACCTTGCCCACGCCGGTTTGCGGGAAACCGGGGATAAATTCGAAGCGGTCCGGCAGCTTGAAGGCCGCCAACCCTTGCTCACGCAGATGGCGCAGCAGTTCCGGCGGGCGCGGTGCCGTGCCACGGGGAATCACGAAGGCGCAGGTGCGTTCGCCGAGGTAGGCGTCCGGCATCGCCACCAAGGCCACATCGGCGACGGCAGGATGGCTGAGCAGGAGGTTTTCGACTTCTTCGGCGGCGATCTTTTCGCCGCCACGGTTGATCACGTCCTTGTCGCGACCTTCGACCATCAGGTAGCCGTCGTCGGTGAGCATTACCCGGTCGCCGGTGCGGTAGAAACCGTCAGTGGTAAACGCCTGGGCGTTGTGCGCAGGGTGGCGGTAGTAACCGCGAATCGTGTACGGACCACGGGTCAGCAATTGGCCGACCTGGCCCTGTATCACGTCCTGTTCGTTGTCGTCCACCACCCGGATTTCGTCGCCCGGGGACATGGGTTTGCCCTGGGTGTGCAGGACTCGTTGCGGTGGGTCGTTGGGGTCGGTATAGCAAATCAGCCCCTCGGCCATGCCGAACACTTGCTGCAAGCGGCAGCCGAGGGTGGGTTCCACGCGGCGGGCAGCCTCGAAGCTCAGTTTGGCGCCGCCGACTTGCAGCAGTTGCAATCCTGGCAGGCCCTGCCCGCGCGCCTGGGCGGCATCCAGCCAGACCAGCACCAGTGGCGGCACCAGCGCGGTATGGGTCACGCGTTCATGCTCGATCAGGGCGAAGCAGGTTTCGGCGCTTGGCGAGCCGCTCAGCACCACACGGCCGCCCATCAGCAAGGTGCCCATGAACCCCGGGCAGCACATGGGAAAGTTATGGGCCATGGGCAGCGCGGCGAGGTACACCGTGGCGTCGGTCAGGCCGCAACGTTCGGCGCTGGTCCGCACGTTGTAGAGGTATTCATTGTGGCGACGCGGGATCAGTTTCGGCACGCCGGTGGAGCCACCGGACAACTGGAAACACGCGACGGCATCCGCGGGCGGCGCAGAAAAGGTTGGCTGCGGGTCGTCCAGATAAAGGTCTTCGAGCGCGATGAATTCTTCAGCCTCACCGGCCACGATCACCCACGCAAGGTCGCCATGGGCCGCCTTCAAGCCACGGGCCATGCCCCGATAATCAAAACCTGCCGTGACGTCAGCGCAGAGGTATGCCCTGGCCTGGGCAAACTCGCAGAAGCGGCCGATTTCCAGATGACGATGGGCCGGTAACGCAAAGATTGGCCGTACGCCGAGGCGATACAGGGCGAAGCACACTTCGACAAAACCCACGCAGTTCGGCAGTTGCACCACCACGTTGTCCCCTGCCACCAACCCCAGCCGGGAGAACCCGCCGGCCAGTTGATCGACCCGTTGATCCAGTTGGCGATAGCTCACCCGCAGCGTTCCATCGGTGATCGCTTCACGCTCGCCAAAGGTGCGGGCGGCGTTGCGCAGCAGGTCGCCAAAGGTCTCGTCGCGCCAATAGCCTGCGTCGCGATAGCGTTGGGCAAACGCTTCGGGCCAATCGGGGCAGTCGTCAATGATAGTCATGGGGTCTCCAGAGTTTTTTTCGGCAATAAGGGGCCGATGCCGTGAACAAAAGGC
Source organism: Pseudomonas sp. IPO3774 (assembly GCF_013386835.1). Taxonomy (NCBI): domain Bacteria; kingdom Pseudomonadati; phylum Pseudomonadota; class Gammaproteobacteria; order Pseudomonadales; family Pseudomonadaceae; genus Pseudomonas; species Pseudomonas sp. IPO3774. Next base: position 170,670 of record NZ_JACAQY010000062.1, on the reverse strand, counting down.
CTGCGGGGCAAGGGTGAAAAGGGCTAGGGAGAATGGGTCATTGAGCGGTTCATCCATGAGTCGCCAAGGGCTGCGGAAATGAGAGTGATTATTAATAGGCAAAAGCCGCAGCACGGCAACCGGCAGGACATTCGTTTGCGCGGCTTTTTCTTTTGATTGCGCTACAGCGTGAGTTTCTGCGGCCTGCAGCGATGAGGCGTGGTCCGGGCTTTCGGCTAAAGGATAATCATTCTTAATTACAGGTAAGAAATTTCCTGCTAGCGTATGCCCCTCTTTTCCGGTTCACAGGGAGTCCGCCATGCTCAGCCCACACGCTGCGCCGCTACCGACCCAAAGGGATTTCACCCTCAATTTTCCCAACACTTTGAACACGGGTGCCGCCACCGTCGTGCCGGAAATCACCCTGTCCGCCGGGACTGTGTTGATGGACAGCCAGATGTGGATGCAAGAGCCGCTGTGGCAAGGTTTGAAGATCATCCTGGTGCTCAGCGGCCAGCTCAATTGCCGGGTCGAAGGCCAGCAGGAAGTGGAGATTCGCGGGCCGACCCTGTGCGCCGTGGCCAACCAGGGTGAACATTGTGGCGATCACCTGTTCGCCAGTGGTGTGCCGGTGCGCTACACCACCGTGCAGCTGGATTTCCCGTCGATCCGCAGCGTCGGCCTTGAGCCTGAGCGCCTGCTGGATAAACGCGGCGGCGGGCCGATGATGTTCTGCCAGCCCGCGAGCAAACCGTTGCTCGCCCTTGCCCAACAGATTTTCACCTGCCCGTTGCAGGGCCCTGCCCGCTCCTTCTATCTGGGCGGCAAGGCCCTGGAGCTGACAGCGCTGGGGGTGGAGGGAATTCTCGCGCAAACCGAGTCGCGCCCGGTGCAGGACGCCCATTGCAACTCAGCGGACATCGAACGCATTCATGCCGCCCGCGACCTGTTGCTCGGTTCGTTGCAGGCTTCGCCGTCATTGGCCGAGCTGTCTCGCGCAGTCGGCCTCAACCCGCGCAAATTGACCGCGGGCTTTCGTCAGGTATTCGGCACCAGTGTCTATGTGTACTTGCAGGAACAGCGCCTGGCCGAAGCCTATCGCCTGCTCGCCAGCGGTGAGACCAATGTGTCCAGCGCCGCGTACCGCGTGGGTTACAGCCCGGCGCATTTCTCCACGGCGTTTCGCAAGCGTTTCGGGGTTTCGCCCAAGGCGTTGCGCTGACGGGTTGTGAAAGTTCCGCCCTGCCCCGCAAACGAAAGAAATGATCGCTCGACCCAAAGCAATAGCCCTGCGTCACAACGCCTGGATGAGATACGTTTGCATTCGCATTGAACACCTCATCATGGAGTGAAGCATGGGCACCCGCGTTCTGTACCGAGACACCCCAGGTTTGCCAATCGATACCGCAGTCCCGCACTTGAAAACCAGTCGCAAGCCCTTGGCAACCCTGATCCATGGCGTTGCCCTGGGCCTGTCGCTGACCCAGATGAACCTTGTGCAGGCCGCCGAGGCGGACACCGATCACGCCCTGGTGCTCGACAGCAGCGTGGTCACCGGGACCCAAGCCGACAGCCCCACCGGACAACAGGCCGGCTACGTGGCCAAGCGTAGCCTCAGCGGGACCAAGACCGACACCGCGCTCAATGAAATCCCCCAGTCGATCTCCGTAGTGACCCGCGACCAGATGGACGCGCAGCAAGTGCAATCGGTGAGCGAAGCGTTGCGCTACACGGCCGGCGTGCAGGCCAACACTACCGCCGCCAGCCAGCGCTTCGACAACCTCTCGATTCGCGGCTTCGACGTGACCAGCACCGGCATGTTGCGCGACGGCTTACGTGGCACCACCACCCAGGCCTGGCCAAAAGCCGAAGCCTATGGCCTGGAACGCATCGACGTGCTCAAGGGCCCGGCCTCGGTGTTGTTCGGCCAGAACGCACCGGGCGGTGTGGTCAACCAGATCAGCAAGCGGCCACTGGACCAGTCGTTCCATGAAGTGCAGCTCCAGGGCGGCAGTTTCGACCGCGCCCAGGGCCAGTTCGACTTCAGCGGGCCACTGGATGACCAGAGGCAATTCCTCTATCGGCTGGTGGGCCTGGAGCGCAGCAGCGGCACCCAGTTCGATCACATCAAGGACGACAAAACCTTCATCGCGCCGTCGTTTACCTGGCGGCCGAACGACGACACCAGCCTGACCGTACTGGCCGATTACTCGGAGGATGAATTCGGCGCGCCCCGGGTGTTCCTGCCGACGGTGGGCACGCTCAAGCCGAACCCGAATGGCAAGGTCAAACACAACGTCTTTCTCGACGAACCCGGCCTGGACAACGGCCGCACGCAATACTCGCTGGGCTACCTGTTGGAGCACCGGATCAACGATGTGTGGAGCCTGAATTCCAGCGCACGTTATGGCCACGTCAACCTGCTGACCAACACCGCCAGCGGCATGTCCCTGGCGCCGGACCTGCGCACCTTGAACCGGTCGGCCTACCGCTTCCGCATCGTCGGCGACGTGTACTCCCTGGACAACAATGCCCAGGCCCGCTGGAACCTTGGCGAGGTGCAGATGGTGTCGCTGCTGGGGGTCGATTACCGACGCACCCGTGAAGACTATTACCTCAACGGCGGCGCGGCATCGTCGATCGACATCTACAACCCGGTGCACGGGGGTGTGTTCGCGCCGAACACCCCGTTCGCCAGCACCTTGCAGCGCGCCGACCAGACCGGGCTCTACGCCCAGCAGCAGATGACGTTCAACGACCGTTGGGTACTGACCGTCGGCGGTCGCCAGGATCATTCGAGTGCGCGCACCGACAACCGCCTGACCGACACCGGGCAGAAGCAGGACGACAACAAGTTCACCTACCGTGCAGGCCTCGTTTACCTGGCCGACAACGGCCTGTCGCCGTACATCAGCTACGCCACCTCGTTCGACCCGGTGCTCGGCACTGATTTCTACGGCACCAGCTTCCAACCGAGCACCGCCAAGCAGTCGGAAGTCGGCATCAAGTACCAGCCGCCCGGGATCGACAGCTACATCACCCTGTCGCTGTTCGACCTGACCCAGCAGAACGTCAAGACCACCGACCCGAGCAACCCGCTGAACAGCGTGCAGACCGGTGAGGTCAACGTGCGCGGCGTGGAGCTGGAAGGCAAGGCCAGCCTCGCCAAGGGCCTGGACCTGCTGGCAACCCTGACCTACAACGACGCCGAAGTCAGCAAGAGCAACAACCCGCTGGAAAAAGGCAACCGCCCCACCGACACCCCGGAAAAAATGGCGTCGTTGTGGGCTGACTACACCCTGCCCTTTGGCCCGCTCACCGGGCTCGGATTTGGCGTCGGCGTACGCTATATCGGTTCCACCGAGGCCGATGCTGCCAACACTGTGAGCGTGCCCTCCTACACCTTGCTCGACGCGGCGGTGCACTACGATTTCGACAAGCTGATCCCGGCGGCCAAGGGCCTGCGCCTGGCGGTGAATGCCACCAACCTGACCGACAAGCACTATTACGAAGGCTGCTCCCTCTCCAGCTGCAGTGCCGGGTATGACCGCAGTGTCATCGCCAGCCTGCGCTATCGCTGGTAACTGCCATGCGTGGGTGGTGGCTTCGTGTGCATCGATGGCTGGCGCTGAGCGTCGGCCTGCTGCTGGCGCTGATTGGCTTGAGCGGTGCGCTGCTGGAACTCAAGGGGCCGATCCTGCGCTGGGAGGTCGGCAGCCAGGCCTTGGACCTGGCTCCGGTTGAACACGGCGCACTGCTGGATGACGCGCAGTGGATCAGCGCGGCACTGGGTGCCTACCCGCAATTTCAGAAAGTCTTTGGCGCCGCAAAACCGCGCCAGGGTTTCCTGGAATCGGACAACGCGATCGTCTTCGGAGCCCTGGAGGATCGGCCCGGCATCGGCATTGCGATGATCGATCCCTACAGTGCCGAGCCACGGGCATTTTTTGTGTTCGATGACCTGTGGCTGGCGAAGCTGGTGGCGCTGCACCGGGCACTGCTGTTGCCGCCGCCCATTGGCGCCGTCGCCCTGTTTGCCTGTGGCCTGGTGCTGCTGGGCTCGGTGGGCAGCGGCCTGTACCTGTGGTGGCCGGGGCGGCGCAGCTGGTGGAAAGCCGCCAGCTTGCGCCCGGGCAGCCAGGGCCTGCGCCGCCTGCGGGAATGGCACAACGTCGCAGCCGCCTGGCTGTGCCTGCCGTTGGCGGTGATTGCCGGCAGCGGCGCCTGGCTGGCCCGGCCCGACTGGTTCTTCGCCAACCCCGCCGCGATCAAACCGCTGTTCTCCGCCGCCCACGGCCACCTGTTGCTCGGGTTGCCCGGCGCGGCCCTGGCCTTTCTTTGCGGCCTGGCATTGCCGCTGCTCTATCTCACCGGGCTGTTGTTGTGGTGGCGCAAACGCGTCCGCCACGTGCGCCCAACTGTTCAAGGAAATTGTTCATGAAACACCCTCTGTTGTTGCAACGCGGCCTGCTGCTCGGTCTTGGCCTGTTAATGAGCGGCCTGGCCTGCGCCCACACCGTCACCGACCTGGCGGGGCGCAAGGTCGACGTACCGGACAAGGTCTCGCATATCCTGCTGGGTGAAGGCCGGATGATCTACTCGCTGTCGCTCCTTGAAGGCAAGAACCCGTTTACCCGCATCGCCGGCTGGCAAGGAGATTTTCGCGGCCTGGACGTGCAGGGTTACGCCGCGTTCCAGAAGCACTTTCCCGAAGCCGACAACGTACCGTTGGTAGGCGGCACCTCCGCCGAAACCTTCAGTGTGGAAAAGGCCCTGGCGGTACACCCGGACCTGGCGATCATGGCCTTGAGCGGCGGCCATGGCCCGAGCCCCGACAGCGAGGCGGTCAAGCAGCTGGAAGCGGCCGGCGTGGCGGTGATTTTCGTCGACTTCAGCGACCATCCGCTGAGCAACACGGTGCCGAGCATGCGCCTGCTGGGCAAGGCTCTGGACCGTAATCAACAAGCCGAGGACTACATCGCGTTTTACCAGGCCTCGCTGGCCAAGGTCACCGATACCCTGGCCAAGGCCGGGACGGTAAAACGGCCGAAGATCTTCATCGACATGCTCGCCGGCCTGCAGGATTGCTGTGGTTCGCCGGGCACCGGCAACTTCGGGGAAATGATCAAGCTCGCGGGTGGCCGGAACATCGCCGACGGGCGCATTCCCGGCCCGATCGGCACATTGAACGTCGAATACATTCTGTCCAGCGATCCGGATGTGTACGTCGCCACCGGCGTATTCGGCCACGGCCAGGGCGGTGTGACCCTCGGCTATTCGGCCACGCCGCAGCAGGCCAACGACAGCCTCAAGCAAGTGTCCCAGCGCGCGCCGCTGAATGAACTGCGGGCGGTACGTGAAGGCAACGTGCATGGCCTCTGGCATATTTTCTATGACTCGCCGGAACACTTGATCGCAGTGCAGGCCCTGGCCAAGTGGCTGCATCCTGAGTTGTTCGCCGACCTGGATCCGGAACAGACCCGAGCCGAATTGTACCGGCGCTTTATGCCAATTCCGGCCAGCGGCGTATTCACCACGAGCCTTGTGCCGTGACGCAGGTGCAAGCCTGTGCGAGCGCCGATGGCGCAGGTGAGCGCTATCGCCACCGCCATGGACGACGGGTATTGCTGTTGTCGGCGCTGGCGTTGGCATTGGTGGTTTCCCTGGCGGTGGACATCACCACCGGGCCTTCCGGCATGAGCCTGACGCGCCTGTTGCAAGTGCTGTGGGACCCGGCTTCGATGCCGCGGGTGGAGGCGGTGATCGTATGGAATGTGCGCCTGCCTTACGCGTTGATGGCGGTACTGGTGGGCGCGGCACTGGCCCTGGCCGGCGCCGAAATGCAGACGGTGCTGGATAACCCGCTGGCCAGCCCGTTCACCCTCGGCGTTTCCGCCGCCGCCGCCTTCGGTGCAGCCCTGGCCATTGTGCTCGGGATGGGCATTCCTGGCGTGCCGGCGCAGTACCTGATTTCGGCCAACGCCTTTCTGTTCGCACTGGCATCGGTGGCATTGCTGTATCTGTTGGCACGCTGGCGTGGGTTTGGTGTGGAGAGCCTGGTGCTGTTCGGGATTGCCCTGGTGTTTGCGTTCAATGCGCTGGTGGCACTGCTGCAGTTTGTGGCGAGCCAGGACAGCCTTCAGCAACTGGTGTTCTGGACCCTGGGCAGCCTGGCCCGGGCGTCCTGGGAAAAGCTCGCGATCCTCGCTGCGGCGTTGCTGCTGTGCCTGCCGTTTTCCCTGCGTCAGAGTTGGGCGTTGACTGCCCTGACCCTGGGCGAGGAACGCGCCCGCAGTTTCGGGATTGATGTCGGCCGCCTGCGGGTGCTGTCGTTGCTGCGCATCAGCCTGCTGTCGGCGCTGGCGGTTTCGTTTGTCGGCACTATCGGTTTTATCGGGCTGATTGCTCCGCATATCGCGCGGCTGTTGGTGGGTGAAGATCACCGCTTGTTCCTGCCAGCGAGCGTGCTCAGCGGTGGCTTGATCCTGTCGATGGCGTCGATTGCCAGCAAGGCATTGATGCCCGGCGTGTTGATTCCGGTGGGGATTGTCACCGCACTGGTGGGAATTCCGTTTTTCATGGCGATTGTGATGCGTAACCGCCGAGGTGCTCTGTGACCGGATTAAGCACACAAGCATTGAGCATGCACTACGGCAGTCGCAGCGTGCTGCAGGACATTCATCTGCCGGCGTTGCTGCCCGGCACCATCACCGCGCTGATCGGCCCCAACGCTGCCGGCAAGTCGACCTTGTTGCGTGGCATCGCCGGACTGCACAAGGCGCACGGCCAGATCTGGCTGGAGGGTGTCGATCTCAATCGCCTGCCGCAAGTCGAGCGCGCGCAACAAGTGGTGTACCTGCCTCAGAGCCTGCCGGAGCGTACGCGCCTGTGCGCCTTCGAAGCGGTACTGAGTGCGGCCATGGCCGGCCATCGCGGCGCGGGTTTTGCGCCTGGGCGGCCGAGCCCGACGGTGCTCAAGGGCGTGGAAAAAATCCTCGCCGACCTCGACCTGACCGCCCTCGCCGACCGCCCGATCGATGCACTTTCCGGTGGCCAGCGCCAACTGGTGGGCCTGGCCCAGGCCCTGGTGCGCCAGCCTCGGGTGTTGCTGCTGGACGAACCCACCAGCGCCCTGGACCTGTATCACCAGTGCCAGGTGGTGGAAGCCATCACCCAGGCCACCCGCGAACGCAACCTGATCACCCTGGTGGTGGTGCACGACATCAACCTCGCCCTGGGCTTCAGTGATCAGGTGGTGGTGTTGCACAACGGTCAGTTGGCCGCTGCCGGGCCACCGCAAGTGGTGATCAATCAGGCGTTGCTGAAAAACGTCTATGGTGTGAGTGGCCGCCTGGAACAGGTGCATGGCCGCCCGCTGGTGATGGTGGATGCACGACTGCCCTTTTCTCCTGCCCTTGGATAACCGATGAACAGCTCCCAAGACGCTGCACTCGCGACTTTGCACACTGACCGCCCATTCAACCTGAGGCCGCTGCTGTTGGCCAACATGGCCTGCACCATGGCGATGATGGCATTTGTCTCGCTGATTGGCCCGATCGCTCGGGTGCTTGGCCTGGCCACCTGGCAGGCAGGTGCGGCGGTCACCGTGTCCGGGGTGATCTGGATGCTTCTGGCTCGTCCATGGGGCCAGGCCAGTGACCGACTGGGCCGGCGCCGTGTGCTGCTGCTGGGCACCGGTGGTTTCACCCTGGCCTACTGGGCGCTGTGCGTGTTTATCGATGCGTCCCTGCAACTGCTGCCATCGGCCATGTTGGCGTTTATCGGGCTGATTCTGGGTCGTGGCCTGATCGGCGTGTTCTACGCTGCGATACCGGTGGGCGGCTATGCGCTGGTGGCCGACAACATTGAGCCTGAGCACCGCGCCAAGGCCATGGCTTCCCTGGGCGCCGCCAACGCCTGCGGCCTGGTGCTGGGCCCGGCGATTGCTGCGCTGTTGGCGCGTCACAGCCTGAGCCTGCCGTTTTATGCGATGGCGGTGTTACCGCTGTTGGGATTCTTGTTGCTGCTGGCCAAATTGCCGCGCCAGGAGCTGCACCTCAAGCAGCCGCCCAAGCCGGTCAACCTCTCGGACCCACGCCTGCGTCGACCGTTGGTGGTGGCGTTTGTCGCGATGCTGTGTGTGTCGATCGCGCAGATAACCGTGGGTTTTTTCGCGTTGGATCGCTTGAAGATGAACCCGGCCGATGCGGCACAAACTGCCGGTATCGCCCTGACCATGGTCGGGCTGGCGTTGATCTGTTCGCAACTGGTAGTGCGCAAACTGGAGTGGCCGCCGCTGCGGATGATTCGCATCGGTGCGGTGGTGTCAGCCCTGGGATTTGCCGGCAGCATGTTCGCTGATACGGCCTGGATCCTGTGGCTGTGCTTTTTTGTGTCCGCGGCCGGCATGGGCTGGATCTTCCCGTCTTTCGCGGCGCTGGCGGCGAATGCGGTGGATGCGTCGGAGCAAGGCGCCACGGCAGGTTCGGTGGGTGCGGCCCAAGGCCTGGGCGTGGTGGTCGGGCCGTTGGCCGGGACCTTGATCTACGCGATCGAACCTCGCCTGCCCTACTTGGTGGCGGCGGCGCTGCTGCTATTGATCGCGTGCTGGCCGGCGGCACGGCAACCAGGTAACACCCCAGGTTGAGCTACCTGTTATTTCTGACGGTAGACGTCCATCCCTGAAAAGCCTCTGATAAAGCGCGTGGCCACAGCATTAGCTGAGGCCACCTACCTTTTCTGGAGACAAGCACCATGAGCGACGACCTGAATGACTTGACGACATTTACTGACAGAAATTGGAATGGCTGGCACCCGGACCGCCCAGACACCGCAAAGCTTGAGCCACGGACGCCTGGGAACGATCACGAGTTCTACCTCACCAATGCATCCGATGCGGTTCATGAGATGGGTATCTCCAAGTCCTACTCATTCATAAAGGGCACTGAATACACAGTGATCTTTGAATACCGGACCCTATCGGAAACGGACATCATCGTGTTGGCGGGAGGCTTGGAGCAAGCATACGGGCCACATCCACCGTCTCCCGGCTGGACGCGCCTGACTGTCCCTCTTCCGTACGTGAAAGAGGACGGAGGCACTCACCCAATCTCAATCAGACTCTGGTCAAGAAGTGCAGGCAGCGAACCCCATCGCTACGACTTGGACAACATTCTTGTCAGGTCGATTCCGGATTAACCTGCAAGGTCACGGGCCCTACAAAATCCGATACAACAACCGCTCGATCCGCACCCGGCTGACCCGGCGCAAGAACTTGCCGACGGCCGCCGGGTACTCCACGAGGGTTTCCAGCTGCTGGTAGCGCTCAATACGCGAGGTGTGCTGGAAAATCTCGGCAAGCTCCGTGCGCCGTGGCCCTACCCACTCCCCCTTGGGATCATCGATCAGCAAGGCGTTTTCCAGGTCGAGGCGAAACGCCCGCGGGTTGATGTTATTGCCGGTCAGCAAGGTGTAGCGCTGGTCGACCCACATGCCCTTGAGGTGGTAGGTGTTGTCGCCGTCGCGCCACAGGTGCAGGTTCAACTGGCCGCTGTCGATCATGCGCTGGTGACGCTTGGCGAAGCGACGCAGGCTGATTTCGTAGAGATACGGCAGCGCGGCGATGACCTTGAACGGCTCGCTCGGCGGGATGTAGAAATCGTTGGCGGTCTTGTCGCCGACAATGATGTCGATCTTCACCCCGCGCGCCAGGGCGCGGTTGATTTCCCGGGTCACTGGCAGCGGCAGGTTGAAGTACGGCGTGCAGATGGTCAGCTGATGCTGGGCGCTGGCAATCAGCTCGCAGATCACCCGGCTCAGGGGGTTGTTCTTGCACACGCCCAACAACGGACTGACCGTCAGGTTGCCGTTGGGCAACTGCCCCGCCGAGGTGTCATACACCGCGTGTTTGAGGCGGCTGCGCAGGTCGCCGATGTCGTTGCGCAGGCTGCGGGTGGTCGGCGGGTTGGGCAGGTCCAGCCGATGCACCGCCTTGGCGGCCACCAGGCCGTGCTCCACCAGGTGCTGCATCGAGTCGGCCAGCGCCTTGTTGTGGATCAGGTGATAACGGTCGTAGCGGTATTTGTCGAACTTGTGCAGGTACACGTTATTCAGGCTGGCGCCGCTGTACAGCACGCTGTCATCGATCACGAAGCCCTTGAGGTGCAGCACGCCGAACAGTTCGCGGGTTTGCACCGGCACGCCGTACACCGGCACTTCGGTGCTGTGGGACTGGGTCATGGCCTGGTACCAGGCGCTGTTGCCCGGTTGCTTGCCGGCACCGATCAAACCGCGCTGGGCCCGTAGCGAGTCGACCACCACCACGATATCCAGACCGGGCCGGGCGGCCTTGGCAGCGTGCAACGCGTCGTAGATCTCTTGCCCCGCCTCATCCTGCTGCAGGTACAACGCTACGATGTAGATGCGCTGGGTGGCCTGGGAAATTTTCTCCAGCAGGCAACGGCGGTACTCGGCGGCGCCGGACAGCACCTCGATCGCGTCGGGCGTGAGGGGAAAACCGCGCAGCTTGGGCAACAGGGAGCGTTTGAATAACGACGGCATAGGGCTCGCAATGGGTCGAATCCGAAGGACTCCAGAGCTTACACCATGGGCTGGCTCAGGTCTTCCCGCCCAGGGTTAAAAATAATTAATTGACCAAGGAGAACGATCGTTCTACTGTAATCTCCATGAACGATATCACTCGCGACATTATCCTCGACGTTACCGAAAAGTTGATCTACCGAAATGGCATCGCTGCCACCGGCATGGATCTTCTGGTGAAAACCGCCGGCGTCTCCAGAAAGAGCGTCTACCGCTACTTCGCCAACAAGGACGAACTGGTGATTGCCGCCCTGCAACGCCGCGACGAGCGCTGGATGCACTGGCTGCGCAGCGAAGTTGAACGCCATGCCACCACGGGCGAGCGCCTGCTGGGTGTGTTCAGTGCGCTGAAAACCTGGTTCGGCTCCGACGACTTTCGCGGCTGCGCCTTCATCAACACCAGCGGCGAGACCGGCGACCCGCACAACCCGGTGCGCCAACTGGCCAAGGCCCACAAACATAAACTGTTCGAGTACGCCCTCGAACTGTGTCAAGCACATGGCACCCCCGACCCGGAACGCCAGGCCGCGCACCTGCTGATCCTGATTGATGGCGCCATTACCGTTGCCCTGGTGATGGGCAACACCACCGCTGCCGATAATGCGCAATCCATGGCGCGAACCCTATTGCAACTTTGACCTGACTTTTAAACCTGTTAAGGAGCCGTCCCATGTCATCCAACGCAGAAATACGCCCGCCGTTGCCGCCGTTTACCCGTGAGTCGGCGATTGAGAAAGTTCGCCTGGCCGAAGACGGCTGGAACTCCCGGGACCCGCAACGGGTGTCCCTGGCCTATACCCTGGATACCCAATGGCGCAACCGCGCCGAGTTCGCCCACAACCGCGAAGAGGCCAAGGCCTTCCTGACCCGCAAATGGGCCAAAGAGCTGGATTATCGGTTGATCAAGGAGTTGTGGGCGTTTACCGGCAACCGCATTGCGGTGCGCTATGCCTATGAATGGCATGACGACTCCGGCAACTGGTTCCGCTCCTACGGCAACGAGAACTGGGAGTTTGACGAGAACGGCTTGATGGCGAACCGGTTTGCCTGCATCAACGACATGCCGATCAAGGAAAGCGAGCGCAAGTTCCACTGGCCGCTGGGGCGGCGTCCGGATGAGCATCCGGGGTTGTCGGAGCTTGGGTTGTAGGCTCGACGCTACACAACTGTGGGAGCGGGCTTGCTCGCGAAGGCAATGGCTCAGCCAACATCTCCAGCGACTGACCCACCGCTTTCGCGAGCAAGCCCGCTCCCACATTGGTATTTGCCGTATCCGTCAGTCCTGGTTCAAACCCACCCGATACAACACGCCGTTATCTTCATCCGTGAGCACATACAGGTAACCATCCGGGCCCTGGCGCACATCGCGGATCCGCGCTTTCAGGCCGCCCAGCAGTCGCTCTTCGTGGATGACCTTGTCACCGTCGAACTGCAAGCGAATCAACTCCTGGCTGACCAATGCCCCGATAAACACGTTGTGCTGCCAGGCCTTGAACCGGTCGGCGTCGTAGAACGCCATGCCGCTCACACCCGGTGATTTTTCCCAGACGTGGTGCGGTGCAACGGTGCCTTCGACTGTCTTGCCCTTGGCCTCGGGAATCGGCGTCAGGGAATAGTTGATGCCATGGGTCGCCAGCGGCCAGCCGTAGTTTTTCCCTCGTTCAATGATATTGATCTCATCCCCGCCGCGCGGGCCGTGTTCGTTTTCCCAGAGTGTGCCGCTCCACGGGTTGAGTGCCGCACCCTGGGGGTTACGCTGGCCGTAGGACCAGATTTCCGGCCTCACGCCTTCCTGGCCGACAAAGGGGTTGTCTTCCGGTATACGACCATCCGGGAAGATCCGCACCACTTTGCCTTGCAGCTTGTCGAGGTCCTGGGCGGTGGGCCGGTCGTTGTTTTCCCCAAGGGTCACAAACAGGTAACCATCGCGGTCAAACACCAGCCGCGAGCCGAAGTGGTTGCCCGTGGATAGCTTGGGCTCCTGACGCAGGATCACCTTGAAGTCTTGCAGGCCGCTCAGGTCATCGCTCAAGCGCCCACGCCCGACTGCGGTGCCTGCGGTGCCATTCGTGCCGCCGCCCTCGGCGTAGGACAGGTACACCAGGCGGTCCTCCTTGAAGTCCGGCGACAGCACCACGTCCAGCAGGCCGCCCTGCCCTTTGGCAAACACCTTCGGCACGCCACTCAGGGGCGCGGACAGTTTGCCGTCCGGGCTGACAAACCGCAGGTTGCCGGGACGTTCGGTGACCAGGAAGCCTTGCTTGTCCGGCAGGAACGCCACCGCCCACGGGTGATCGAGGCCCTTGGCAATCGGGGTGACGGTGATACTCCCTTGCTCGCTGGGAAACTGTTGGGTGGCGGCCGCCGAGACAGGCAGCGCCAGGGGCAGCAAGGCAGCGGCGCAGAAGGTCGCTAGAAGGGTTTTGCGTAACAGCATACGGTGGGTTTCCTTGTCGTCTTTACACACTCAATCGCCGCGATTGCCATTGGCGTCACGGGTGGGAGTCTTGGGCTGGATAGCCGGCGGGGTCTGCGCGCCGTCACGGCGCTGGACGCTGTTGCCGATACCGCCGTTTTGCAGGGTCGGCGGCCGCTGTGCCGGCGGAATATAGGTGCCTCGCGCTGCCGGTGCGTTGGGCTGGGTGCCCTGCATGCTGTTGGGGTTGGCCTGGTGGATGGGGCCGTTGTAGGGGTTGTTGCTGCTGCCGGGCAGGTTTTGCGCCTGTGCCAACGAACTCAAGGCCAGGCCCAACGCCAATACGGCAAGGTTGCGCAAACGGGTGTTCATGACAAAGCCTCTCTGGGCGCAAGTAATACGTGCTTTCGATAACACGCTACGCCTTGGGTTCGGCTTTGGTAACTAAATAGTTTCTCATCAGGTGTAACACGATCTGTCTGAACCCCTGGTGCCAGCCGGCTGGCCAGGGAAACTTTTGCCGAATCCGCCCTGTCACCTGAAGACCACACACTTCAGGAATACCGACATGCCACGGGCTATCTGGAAAGGCGCAATCAGTTTTGGCTTGGTGCACATCCCCGTGTCACTGGTCTCGGCCACGTCCTCCCAGGGCGTCGACTTCGACTGGCTGGACAAACGCAGCATGGACCCGGTGGGTTACAAGCGCATCAACAAGACCACCGGCAAGGAAGTCACCAAGGAGAATATCGTCAAGGGCGTGGCCTACGAGAAAGGTCGCTACGTGATCCTCAGCGAAGACGAAATCCGCTCGGCCCACCCCAAGTCCACCCAGACCATCGAAATCATCGCGTTTGTGGCCAGCGACCAGATCCCGTTGCAGAACATCGACACGCCCTACTTCCTGGCCCCCGACAAGCGCGGCGGCAAGGTGTATGCCCTGCTGCGCGAAACCCTGAAGAAAACCCGCAAGGTCGCCCTGGCCAACGTGGTGCTGCACACCAAGCAGCACCTGGCGGCACTGATGCCGCTGGAGTCGGCGCTGGTGCTGGTGATGCTGCGCTGGCCTGCCGAAGTGCGTGGCCTGGACGAGTTGGAATTGGGCAGCGACGTGACCAAACCGACATTGGCCAAGGGCGAACTCGACATGGCCAAGCGTCTGGTGGAAGACATGAGTGCCGACTGGCAGCCGGACGAATACCGCGACAGCTTCCAGGAAAAGATCATGGCGCTGGTGGCGAAGAAGGCCAAGGCCGGCAAGATCGAAGACGTGGAATCCAGTGAAGGTGTGGATGAGCGCAAATCTGCGGACGTGATCGACCTGACGGAGTTGCTCAAGCGCAGCCTGGCCGGCAAGCCCGCGACCAAGGCTGCAGCCAAGAAACCTGCCGCGAAAAAGACCAGCAAGGCTTCATGAGGTAGACCGCCATGGCCAAGCCCCTGAGTGAATACAACGCCAAGCGCGACTTCGACGTGACCGCCGAACCCGCCGGCAGTGCGCCTCGCGCCAGGAACCGGGCGCATGCCCTGTCGTTCGTGATTCAAAAGCACGATGCGCGCAACCTGCATTATGACTTTCGCCTGGAGCTCGACGGCGTCCTCAAAAGCTGGGCGGTGCCCAAGGGCCCAAGCCTCGACCCGAGCCAGAAGCGCCTCGCGGTGCATGTGGAAGATCATCCATTGGGCTACGGCAGTTTCGAGGGCAGCATTCCGGCAGGCCAATACGGCGCTGGCGATGTGATCGTGTGGGATCGCGGTGTATGGCAGCCCCACGATGACCCGCACAAGGCCTACGCGGCCGGCAAGCTGAAGTTTAGCCTGATCGGCGAAAAACTGGCAGGCGACTGGACGCTGGTGCGCACCCGACTCAAGGGCAGCGGCGACAAGGAGCAGTGGTTGTTGATCAAGGAGAACGATCAGCAGGCACGCCCGGTGGCTGACTACGATGTGGTCCAGGCTGAACCGAAAAGCGTGCTGAGCGACGCAACGGTGGGGGCTGCGAAAAAGCCCGCAGCGCCGAAGAAAGCCAGGCGCAAGCCCTCAACCGACCTGCCCGATCAACTCGCGCCACAGCTGGCGACACTGGTGGACCGTGCACCGGAAGGCGATTGGGTGTACGAGATCAAATTCGACGGCTATCGCATCCTCGCGCGGATTCGCGATGGCGAAGTTCGGCTGTTCACCCGCAATGGCCATGACTGGACCGATCGCCTGCCACGCCAGGCCAAGGCCCTGGAAGCCCTGAAGCTCAAGGACAGTTGGCTTGACGGTGAGGTGGTCAGCCTGAACGCCGACGGGCTGCCGGATTTCCAGGCGCTGCAAAACGCCTTTGATATCGGCCGCAGCCTGGACATTGTCTATTACCTGTTCGATGCGCCGTTCCTGGACGGCCGCGACCAGCGCGAAGCCGCTGTCGAAGAGCGCCGCACCGCACTGAAGGACGCGGTTAGCCGCAGCAAGAGCAAGCTGCTGCGCTTCTCCGAGTCCTTTGCTGCCAACCAGCGGGATATCTTCGAAAGTGCCTGCGACCTGGCGCTGGAGGGCGTGATCGGCAAACGTGCCGGCAGCCCCTACGTTTCCAGGCGCAGCCCGGACTGGATCAAGCTCAAGTGCCGGCTGCGCCAGGAATTTGTGATCGTAGGGTTCACCCGCCCGCAAGGTTCGCGCAGCGGGTTTGGCGCGCTGTTGCTGGCGGTCAATGATGACAGCGACCTGGTGTATGCCGGGCGCGTAGGTACCGGATTCGATCAGGCCGCGCTGAAAAAGATCAGTGCACAGTTGAAGGCGCTGGAACGCCAGACTTCACCGCTGGCCAAGCCCCTGACCAGTGCCCAGGCACGCGGCGTGCACTGGGTCGAGCCGCAGCTGGTGGGCGAAGTGCAATTTGCCGAATGGACCCGCGAAGGTGTGGTGCGCCAGGCGGCGTTTGTCGGGCTGCGCACCGACAAGCCGGCGGAGCAGATTGTGCATGAGCAGCCGCGGACGGCCAAATCGCTGAAGGAAAAACCCCGCAAAAAGACGGCGGGCACCGGCGCCGTGGCTGGGGTCAGGATTACCCATCCGGACCGAGTCATCGATGCCCAGAGCGCTACACAGAAACTGCAACTGGCACAGTTCTATGAGGGCATCAGCGAATGGCTCCTGCCCTTTCTGCGCAACCGGCCGGTGTCCTTGCTCAGGGCACCGGAAGGCATTGCCGGCGAACAGTTTTTCCAGAAGCACTCCGAGCGCCTGGCGATCCCGAATATCAAGCAACTGGACCAGGCCCTGGACCCGGGCCATGCGCGGCTGATGGAAATCGACAGCCCGGCCGCGCTCATCGGTGCCGTGCAGATGGGTACCGTAGAGTTGCATACCTGGGGCGCTACCGCTGACAAGATTGAAACCCCGGACCTGTTTGTGCTCGACCTCGACCCGGACCCGGCACTGCCGTGGAAAAGCATGCTTGAAGCGGCGCAACTGACCTTGTCGGTACTCGATGAACTGGGGCTTGAAGCGTTCGTCAAGACCAGCGGCGGTAAAGGCCTGCACCTGGTGGTGCCGCTGGCGCGCCGCGACGGCTGGGACTCGGTAAAAGCCTTCGCCAAGGCCATCGCCCAGTTCATGACGCTGCAGTTGCCTGAGCGCTTTACCGCAACTTCGGGCCCGAAGAATCGCGTGGGCAAGATCTTCATCGACTACCTGCGCAACGCCCGGGGCGCCAGCACGGTAGCCGCCTACTCGGTGCGGGCGCGGCCCGGCCTGCCGGTATCGGTACCGGTGAGTCGTGATGAGTTCAAGAGTCTGCACAGCGCCCAACAATGGACGGTGGCTAACCTGCACGAGCGTTTGCAGGGGTTGAAAAAGGACCCGTGGGCGGGTTATGCCAATCGGCAGAAGATCAGCAAGAAGATGTGGGAGAAGCTGGGGGCGCATCCGCCAGGCTGATGCGCTCCGCTGCCCGGTTCAGATGAGGATGAAGATCGCGGCCAGGCCGGCAAAGATCGCCCACTTTTCCAGGTAGTAACGGGTGCGGTTGCGTTTCTTCAACTCCTTGCCCCGCAGACGAATCTTGTACAGGCGGGTAAATGCACGGTTCAGGCCGCCGGTCTTGTCACCGGCATCGTTGGGCGAACCGGCCGCAGCCATCACATTGCGGCTGAACCAACGGTTGAACGCGGCCGCCCAGCGGTACTTCATCGGGCGTTCGATATCGCAGAACAGAATGATCCGGTTCTGCTCGGTGGTGTTTTCGGCGTAGTGGATGAAGGTCTCGTCAAACATCACCGGCTCACCATCGCGCCAGTAGTAGTTTTCACCGTCCACGTTGATGTAGCAGCCCGGAGAGTTGGGCGTGTCCAGGCCCAGGTGGTAACGGTAGGAACCGGCATACGGGTCACGATGGCGTACCAGCTTTGAGCCCGGTGGCAGCTCGGCAAACATCGCGGCCTTGATCGAGCCGATGCTTTGCACCAGCTCGGTGGTGCGCGGGCACAGCTTCATCGCCGAAGGATGGCTGTCGCCGTACCACTTCAAATAGAAACGCTTCCAGCCCGACTTGAAGAACGAATTGAAACCCACGTCATTGTACTGGTCGGAGCGCTTGATCTCGCCTGCGCGCAGCAGGTTCTGGCCTTCCTCGCGGATCTCTTGCCAATGCTCCTGAAGCGGGCTCAGGTCGGGAAAGTCGCTGGGGGACAGGTACGGTCGGCTGGGCAGTTTGGAAAAGAGGTAGAGAAAGCAGTTCACCGGAGCCAGGAAGGTCGAGTGATCACTGAGCTGGCGCCCCAGCTTGTGGCGCACCCGGCCACGCAGGTGGACATACGCAATAGAGGCAACGTAGAGAGCAACAATGATGAGTTTCAAGGTATTCGTCACAAGTCAGAAGAGAACAGGCTGCTCCCGCGTGCCCACAACGGCCGAGGATTGAAGATGCAGCACCTGAAATCACAATTCACAAAACCGGCAACACGAACGGCTGGGTGACAATCCGGTCGTGGCCATTGGCAGCTATTTTAGCCACACTTTGTAACCAAAGGTTAATCAAGATTTGTGAAAAGGTGTCCAGTGAGTGTGCCAGGAACAGCAGCAGCGGGCTTGCCGGGCGGCCTGCCCGCTGCTGAAGGCGTCAGCTTTTCGGTTCATCATCCTTGCGTGTACGCAGAGAAAGCCGATATTCATCCAACTCCGAGTAGGGTACGGCTTCGCGTCGTGCCAGCAGATGGCGGCCCAGCGCAATCAGTACACCCACGGTCAACCCTGCCAGCAGGCTCAGTATCATAACCAGGGCTTTCTTGGGCTTGATCGGGCTCAGCGGCTCTTGGGCACGACGGTCAATGGTTACCAGCTTGAGGCCACTCATGTCGATATTGAGGCCTCGCAAACGCGCGACTTCCGCTCGTAACGGTTCAACATCCTGCAAGAAAATGTCTTCATTCCCGCGATTTTTCAGCACCTCCACTTCACGGTTGACCTCCAGCATCTGCAACTCTTTGCCAATCTGTGCAATGCGGCTGTTGGTAAAGTCGTCGCTGGTACGCGCCTGCAACGCGGCACGTTCCGCCTCAAGCGCCTCTGTACCGAGGAAGTACAGCGGGATTTTCTGGTTGTTGACCTCGGTGCGCATTACTTGATTCGAGCCGCTACGCGAGGCATCTGCCATGGAAGAAGGAGTGGTCGGGGTCTTGATGCCCATCGACTTGGCGATGGAAATGGCCTCCGCCAGCTCTGCCAGCCGGTCCGTGCGCTCCATTTTCATCTGTAAGCGCAGGGCACCCAGTTCGTCCTCCAGCTTGGCCCGTTTGAGCCTGTCGGCTTCAAGCAGCTTGGCAATCTTCGATTCCTTGTCGGTTTCGTAATTGGAGCGCGCCGCGTCGATTTTGCCCTTGAGTTCGTTCAAGCGGTTATTGACGATCACTTTAAGGTCAGCACCGACCTGGGCACGTTCCGAATCAATTGCGTAGTCTACAAAGCCGTTGAGAATCGCTACCCCGTCGATGTCTGCCGGGTATTCCAGCTCAAGCTTGATATAGCTGCTCAGGGAGTCGGACTTCTTGGGATCGGGCAGGCTCAGGTTGATGGAGTTTCGATTGAATTCTTCAAAACTCTGCTCGAGGCTTTGCCCGGTTTTCTGGAACGCCTTGAACAGGTCCTCATGGGACTTGAAAAACCCCAGGCGCGCTTCGTATGAGTCCAGTTGCGCCCCCACTTTGTTCAGGGCGTCGGCCGGCGGCAACTTATAGACTTCGGAGCGGTTCAGAGCATCCAACTCATTGATGGCAGCCGGGCGCAGCACACTGCTGACCTGATACTCCCGCGGGGCCAGAAAAGCGTAGCCCGCCCCCAGCACCCCCGCCAGAATCGTACACCCCAGCACCAACTTCTTTTGCCGCCAGATACCATGACACAGTTCAAACAGATCAATTTCGTCCGATGCCGCATGAGCGTGAAGCCGAGGAGTTTTATTCAAAACTGATGCACCTTAAAAAGTCGACAGTCAGCGGTCACACATATTCATCAAATACTGAATGGCCGCTTGAAAATCAGGGACAACGCCCTGTACACAAGACACGAACGGTCTACCGATGGTCATCGGACCACCTCGGTCATGGAAAAATCCCACATCACCGTAGATTGTTTTCGTTCAGATTACGCAGGAGCCCCTACCCTGGTGCTGAGCGTAGACGAACTTGTAAAGAACCGTTTCCGAATCAACGCACAAAATGGCGCTAAATACCCGTGAATACTGGGAAAATTCGTACGCAACAATGAGAAACCAGACAATTCTCACAAAATCGATTCAGCTTATCCGTCAGGCATCTACACACCAAGGTATTGACTGCTCGTTTTTTAACCAAAAAGGAATTTATATGACACCTGCTTCAAATGCGGATTTCCAGGCGCTCCAGGGGGCATGGGAACAAACGGCGCTGGAAGACAACGGTGTGCTCAATCCCACGGATGAACACAGCGCGCCGGGCGCGATCACGACAATCTCGGGCGATCAATTCCAGGTGGTGACGGTCGACGGCGAGGTTTTACTGGCAGGCAGCTTCACGCTCGATGCCAGCACGGCACCCAAAAGCATTACCTGGGTTGACTCGATGGGAGAGGATGCCGGCAAGCAGTTACCCGCGAGTTACCGGCTGGAAGGTGATCACTTCGTGTTTATTGCGGCAGATGAAGGCATGCCCCGCCCTACCCGCTTCAGTACCGGCCCAGGGCAAACCATGCGCACGTTCGTGCGCAAACCCTGACACGGAGATACATCCGTTCCTGCGACATGGTTTTCACATGGCCTTCACGTGTTGACCTATAGGGTGAAGGCTACCTACTCCAGTGAACACCTTGGCCCGTCTACCCCACGGGCCTTTTTTTGCCTGCACGGCAGCCAATCAGCACGGGCGCTTGATGGCGGTGAGGGTGTAGCACGGGGCAGTTGAGCGGGCTGGTTTTGATACCTGGGCTGACAGCATGTCCATTGCGTCTCCAATATGTTCCGGTCATTGCGACAAAAGAAGTCCGCCCTACACCGAAAGCCTCGCCATCCTTGAACCGGTAAAGAGCCTTCACTGTAGGGCGAACGGACGGAAAATAAGCCAGGCTTATTGGATGTTCAACTGTTAACAATAAAAAGCCCTGAAAAAGCCTCGATCAGCGCTATTTTTCGATGCAAATGGCTCCACTTTGTAAATGTTTTTGCTTGTATTGCCATACGAGTGCAACGCCGCCTTCAGAAACTATACCTTCATGCCATGGGTCACTACTGCTACCGACCTCTTGCCTGAAGACCGTGCCATGGCCACTCGCTCTGACCTGCGCAACACCCTGTCCCTGGACAGCCTGAACTTCTTCCTGGCGGACGTGCGTGACGGACTGGGGCCGTACCTGGCGATTTATCTGCTGGCCGTGCACCACTGGGACCCCGCCAGCATCGGCGTAGTCATGACCCTGGCCGGCATCGCGGCCCTGCTCACCCAGACGCCGGCCGGCGCATTGATTGACCGAACCCGCAGCAAACGGGCAGTGATCGTGATCGCCGCGCTGCTGGTGACTGCCAGTTGCCTGCTCCTGCCCTTCGTCAGCTCCTTCAGCCTGGTGGCGCTGACCCAGGCGGCCAGTGCAGCGGCGGCCTCGGTGTTTGCGCCGGCCATCTCGGCGATTTCCCTCGGGATCACCGGGCCGCGCGCTTTTACCCGGCGCACCGGCCGCAATGAAACCTTCAACCACGCCGGCAACGCGGTGGCGGCCCTGCTCGCTGGTGGGTTCGCCTACCTGTTCGGCCCGGTGGCGGTGTTCTATCTGATGGCAGTCATGGCTGCGGCGAGTGTCATCGCGGTCAGCTGCGTGTCAGCCCAGGCAATCGACCACGAAGTCGCACGGGGTTTCGACCCTGCGCATGGCACCGGCCATGAACAACCGTCGGGGTTGGCCGTGCTTCTGGCGAACAGGCCCTTGATGCTGTTTGCCATCTGCTGCGCGCTGTTTCACCTGGCCAATGCGGCCATGCTGCCGCTGGTCAGCCAGAAGCTGTCGCAGATCAACCTGCAGATGGCCACGCCGCTGACCTCGGCCTGCATCGTTGCGGCCCAGTTGGTGATGGTGCCGGTGGCCTGGCTGGTGGGCGTGAAGGCCGACGTGTGGGGGCGCAAGCCGTTGCTGCTCGCCGGTTTCATGATCCTGCCGCTGCGGGGCGTGTTGTATACGCTGTCCAGTGATCCTTATTGGCTGGTGGCGGTGCAGATGCTTGACGGGGTCGGCGCCGGGGTGTTCGGCGCGCTGTTTCCGGTGATCGTCAAAGACCTCACCCAGGGCACCGGACGCTTCAATGTCAGCCTGGGCGCGCTGTCCACGGCATTCGGCCTCGGCGCGGCCTTGAGCAGCAGCCTGGCAGGTTTTGTCGTGCAGTGGGCGGGTTACAACGCCGCGTTCCTGACCCTGGCCGGCGTGGCGGCCGTCGCATTGGGGCTGGTGTGGGTGGCAATGCCGGAGACTCGGGCGAATCCATCCGTGCAGCGCCATACAACTCCCGCCTGACATATGCGACAATGCGCGCCAAATTCCAACATGCACCCATTTTTCTGCTCAGCGACTGGGCCCCAAGCCTTGATGTCGCTGCCGACGTATGCCCGTTGGCCTGGGCCACAAAATGGGCCCGGCTCAAATTAGCGCACCCCAAGCTATTGATAGGTAAAGTAATTGATCTCCACAGCTAACATCACCATGCAGTTCGGCGCCAAGCCGCTATTTGAGAACGTTTCGGTCAAGTTCGGCGCAGGCAACCGTTATGGCCTGATCGGTGCCAACGGTTGCGGCAAGTCGACTTTCATGAAAATCCTCGGTGGCGACCTCGACCCGTCGGGCGGCCAGGTCATGCTGGAGCCGAACGTGCGCCTGGGTAAACTGCGCCAGGACCAGTTCGCCTACGAAGAATTCACCGTACTCGACACCGTGATCATGGGTCACGAAGAGCTGTGGAAGGTCAAGGCCGAGCGCGACCGCATCTACTCGCTGCCGGAAATGACCGAAGACGACGGCATGGCCGTGGCCGAGCTGGAAACCGACTTCGCCGAGATGGACGGCTACACCGCCGAATCCCGCGCCGGTGAGTTGCTGCTGGGCCTGGGTATCGGCATCGAGCAGCACAACGGCCCGATGAGCGAAGTGTCACCAGGCTGGAAGCTGCGTGTATTGCTGGCCCAGGCGCTGTTTTCCGATCCGGAAGTGTTGCTGCTCGACGAGCCGACCAACCACCTGGACATCAACACCATCCGCTGGCTGGAAAACATCCTGACCCAGCGTAACAGCCTGATGATCATCATCTCTCACGACCGTCACTTCCTGAACAGCGTCTGCACCCACATGGCCGACCTGGACTACGGCGAGCTGCGCCTGTTCCCGGGCAACTACGACGAATACATGACCGTGGCGACCCAGTCCCGCGAGCAGTTGCTGTCGGACAACGCCAAGAAGAAAGCGCAGATCTCCGAGCTGCAATCCTTCGTCAGCCGCTTCTCGGCCAACGCCTCGAAAGCCAAGCAGGCCACTTCCCGTGCCAAGGCGATCGACAAGATCCAGCTGGCCGAAGTCAAGCCATCGAGCCGCGTCAGCCCGTTCATCCGCTTCGACCAGACCAAGAAGCTGCACCGCCAGGCGGTCATCGTCGATCGCATGGCCAAGGGCTTTGACGGCAAGACGCTGTTCAAGGACTTCAGCTTCCAGGTTGAAGCCGGCGAGCGCGTGGCGATCATCGGCCCGAACGGTATCGGCAAGACCACCCTGCTGCGTACCCTGGTCAACGAACTGACCCCGGATGCCGGTACGGTCAAGTGGACCGACGCGGCTGAACTGGGCTATTACGCCCAGGACCATGCTTCGGACTTCGAAGACGAGTCCAACCTGTTCGACTGGATGGGCCGCTGGACCAAGGAAGGCGAGCAAGTGGTTCGCGGTACCCTGGGCCGCATGCTGTTCTCCAACGACGAGATCCTGAAGTCGGTGAAGGTGATTTCCGGTGGCGAGCAAGGTCGCATGCTGTTCGGCAAGCTGATCCTGCAAAAGCCGAACGTGCTGATCATGGATGAGCCGACCAACCACTTGGACATGGAGTCCATCGAGGCGCTGAACCTGGCGTTGGAGAACTACCCGGGTACGCTGATCTTTGTCAGCCATGACCGGGAGTTTGTGTCGTCCCTGGCCACCCGCATCATCGAGCTGAGCCCGAGTGGGGTGATCGACTTCAGCGGGACTTATGACGATTACCTGCGTAGTCAGGGTGTGGTTTTCTAAGAGCCGCCGGTAGTTTGAAATGCGAAAGCCCCGTCCAGTGTGATGGGGCTTTTTTTTGGGATATGGCTCTGCTGTTCTGTGGGAGCCGTCGAGCTTTAGCGAGGCCGCGATAGCGGTGTGCCAGGCAACATCTTTATTGACCATGCCGCCGCCTTCGCAGCCTCGCTAAAGCTCGACAGCTCCCACACTTTACCGCGTCCGCTTTAGTCGTCCCGGGCCAGGGAGGCCCCATGGATCCAAAGCCGGATAGGCACGGGCCGCAATATCATCAAATATAGTTAGCCTGCTTCCTTTTACCCCAAGCCCTTGCCATGATGCCCTCACCGCCCGCCCGCGAACGAGTCCCCATGCCTGCCACACAGCCCGCCACCCCCAGCTCCTTGTCGATCACCCTGCAGATCGTCTCCATCGTTTTCTACACGTTTATCGCGTTTATCTGTATCGGCCTGCCGATTGCCGTCATCCCCGGCTATGTCCACGGTGAGCTGGGTTTCAGCGCGGTGGTCGCCGGGATAACCATCGGCTCGCAATACCTGGCCACGCTGCTCAGCCGCCCCATGGCGGGGCGCATGTCGGACAACGTCGGCACCAAGCGCGCTATCGTGCTGGGCCTGAGCGGGATTCTGCTGAGCGGGGTGCTGACGTTCATCGCCACGCTGGTGCAAAGCTTGCCGTTGCTGAGCCTCGGCATATTGATTGTCGGCCGGCTGTTACTCGGCGTCGCGCAGGGCCTGATCGGCGTCGGCACCATCAGTTGGTGCATGGGCGCGGTCGGTGCCGAACATACGGCACGATCGATCTCGTGGAACGGCATCGCCTCTTACGGTGCGATTGCCATTGGTGCCCCACTTGGGGTGGTGATGGTTGCCGACTACGGCTACACCAGCCTCGGAATCGCCCTCACGGTGCTTTCCGCCCTGGGCCTGTTGCTGATCCGCAATAAACCCTCAGTGCCCGTAGTACGTGGCGAGCGGCTGCCATTCTGGGCCGTATTCGGGCGTATCGCGCCGTTTGGCGCCAGCCTGTGTCTGGCATCGATTGGCTACGGCACACTCACTACCTTTATCACCCTCTACTACTTGAGCCGTGGCTGGACGGGCGCCGCCTGGTGCCTGACGGTATTTGGCGTGTGTTTCATCCTGTCACGGCTGGTGTTTATCTCTGCCATCAACCGCTTCGGCGGCTTCACCGCGGCGATTGCCTGCATGACCATCGAAACCCTGGGCCTGACGCTGCTGTGGCTGGCACCGTCCACCGGCGTGGCCTTGATCGGCGCCGGGCTGACCGGTTTTGGTCTGTCGCTGGTGTACCCGGCGCTGGGCGTGGAGGCGATCAAGCAGGTGCCCAACAGCAGCCGGGGCGCCGGGTTGAGTGCATATGCGGTGTTTTTTGACCTGGCGCTGGCCATTGCCGGGCCGGTGATGGGTGCGGTGGCGCTGAACCTGGGCTACTCGTGGATCTTCTTCTGCGCCGCCCTGCTCTCGGTCACCGGCCTGGGCCTGACGTTGCTGCTCAAGCGCCGCGCTTACTGATCAGCCGTCTGCAAGCCCGCCCGGGTGGATTGCCCGAGGGTGTGATTAAAGAACCGCCCGGCCTCGGAAATCAGGTCGCGGTGGATGCTTTCACGGTCAACTCCGTCGGCATCGGTGCACATGGCGGGCATCGCGGCCAGTTGGCTCTCGTCGCAAGGCGCCATGAACACAAAGTGCCCTGCCCCGGCCAGCAGCTTGAAGTCCGGCGGCTCCGGCAGTTTGCGCGCCAGGGCCTCGGCGTTCTTGTCCACGGCCACCAGCTTGTCGCCGTCGCCGCTGTAGAGCAGCACCGGTACATGCACGTCCGCCAGGGTGTGGCGGCCAAACATCAGGCTCAACGGCGCCATCAACATCAAGGCATGGATACGCGGGTCGGCCTGCGGTTGCAGGTCGTCGCGGTCGACGATCAACTCGCCCTTGGTGGTGCAGGCGTCGCGATCTTCCGGGCGTTGCTGGCAGTAGCGGCGCAGGCGGTCGAGGTCCGGCTTGGCGCCGGCGAGGATCAGCGCGGTTTCGCCACCGGCCGAATAACCGATGACGCCTACCTGGTCGACGTTGACGAATGGCGACAGCATCGGGTCGCCGAGGGTGGCGGTGATCGCTTCGGAAATCTGGATCGGGCGCCCGTACAGGTTGCTCAAGGTGCCCAGCCGGCTGTGATCCTTGTAGTTGTCGCCAGGGTGCAGCACCGCCACCACCACAAACCCCTTGCGCGCCAGGGAGGTGGCGAGGTCGTGCAGGGCCAGGGGCGTGCCGGTATTGCCGTGGGACAGCATCAGCATCGGAAAGCGGCCGATCGCGATTTTCGAGTCTTCAGTGGCGGCGATGTGATAAGCGCCCACCTGGGTGGTGTGTTCCAGGCCGGTGGACGGGTAGAACGCGACGGCTTTCATCGGCTGCAGATCCAGCGGGTCGAGAAAGGTCATGCGGTGAAAGCCCACACTCCAATGGGGGTGCGGCGCGGGCGCGGCTTGCACTGAAATCAGGCCGCCGAGCAGGGAGAGAACCAAGACTGCACAAAGACGCATCATGGGGATGTCCACCTTTGTTGCGTAAGCCCGCGTAGCTGTTGAAGTATCCATGGTTCAGGCGCTCGGACTGGCAGGGTTTACCCATGCGTGCATAACCTGGGCCAAAGTAGTGACAGCGGGTAAACGAAAAAACTCCGTACTCCGATCGCTTTTCAGGCGAGCAGAATACAGAGTTTAGGCGCCTCGAATCAGATTGATATCGAGGAACAGCAAAATTTACACAAGTCTTACGCTGCGGCAAACAATTGTTCGTTGATCACTGCGTTGGCGTCGCTGATCGCCTTGCTGCGCACTTCATCGCCATAGCCCAGGCCGTGAGCGCGGACGATTTCGATGTCGGTGATGCCGAGGAAGCCCAGCAGTACTTTCAGGTAGTCTTCGTGAGCCACACCGGTAGGCTGGCCAACGTGCAGGCCGCCGGAGGTCGACACGATGATGACTTTCTTGCCACCGGCCAGGCCTTCAGGACCGTTTTCGGTGTAGCGGAATGTCTGGCCGGCGACGGCGATACGGTCGATCCAGGCCTTGAGTTGGGTCGGGATGGTGAAGTTGTACATCGGCGCAGCCAGGACGATGGCGTCGGCCGCGAGGAATTCGGCGAGGGTGTTGGCGCTCAGCTCGGCTTCATGTTTCTGTACGGCATCACGCAGCTCGGCAGCGGTGCCCAGTGCACCCAGGGTCACGCCGGAAAAGTGGTTGATGCCTTCGCTGGCCAGGTCACGGTAGGTCACTTCAACGCCTGGCTCGGCCGCCTGCCAGGTCTTGACGACACCTGCGCTCAACTGACGGGAAACCGAGTTGTCGCCGAGGATGCTGGAATCGATATGCAACAGTTTCATGGTTAATCTCCAAGTAAGCATCGCCAAGGGCGACGGAATGGAAATAAGCCTACAGATGAAACCAATCAGCGATTAGTCAGGCAATATGCGATTATTCGTCCCACTGACAGGACAATAGGCCCACCATGCAAGATCTGAATGACCTCTACTACTTCGCCAAGGTGGTGGAAGCCGGCGGTTTCGCCGCTGCCGGGCGACTGCTGGGGATTCCCAAGTCGCGGCTGTCGCGGCGCATTGCCGAGCTGGAAGAACGCCTCGGCGCCCGCTTGCTGCAACGTACCACCCGCCAACTGACCCTCACCGCCGTGGGTGAACGCTACCTGCGCCACTGCCAGGCAATGCTGCTGGAGGCGGAAATGGCCGATGAGGCAGTGGCCAGCATGTCCAGCGAACCCCGCGGTCGGCTGCGGGTCAGCAGCCCCGTGGGCCTGGCTCACCAATTCCTGCAGACCGTGGTGGCGGAGTTTCTCACCGCCAACCCGCTGGTGCAGTTGGAGATGAACCTGGTCAACCGCCGCGTCGACCTGGTGGCCGAAGGCATTGATGTGGCCTTGCGCGTGCGCGAGCTTGGGGATGAAGACCCGCTGCTGGTGACCAAGCGCCTGCGCCAGGCCCAGACCGCGATTGTCGCCAGCCCCGACTTTGTGCGTGAGCGGCAGATCGACACCCTGGAAGACCTCAAGCAACTGCCGGTGCTGGGCGCCCTGGAAGCAGACCGCATGGTGCACTTCCGCATGCTCAGCCCGGAGGGCAGCAGCCACGACCTGGTGATGGAAGCGCGGCTGGGGATCGATGATTTCCTGGTACGCAAGGCCTGCGCCCTCGCCGGCCTGGGGTTTACCGTGCTGCCGATGATGTATTGCGAGGAGGAATTGGCCAACGGCCAATTGGTGCAGCTCTTGCCGCAATGGTCATTGCCGGGTGGCTGGTTGCAGGCGGTGTACCCACATCGGCGCGGCGTGTTGCCGGCCGTGCGGGCCTGGATCGACCACCTGGATAACGCCTTCAAAGGTTGCGGAGACCGTTTGCTATGAGAATGACCGAAGAACAAGTCGCCACGTTTTGCCGGGGCTTGCCCGGCGCGCGGGAAGATTACAAATGGGGCGGCGTGCGGGTGTTTTCGATTGCCGGCAACAAGATGTTTGCCTTGCAGAACCTGCGGGGTGACTCGCTGGCGTTCAAGGTCGACAAGGAGCTGTTCCTGGGCCATGTGGATCGCCCCGGCATCCACCCGGCGCCGTACCTGGCGCGGGCGCAGTGGATCATCATGGAAACGCCCTACCCGCTGGGCGCCGAGGAACTGCGTGGCCTGTTGCAGCGTTCCCACCAGTTGGTGGTGAGCAAGCTGCCCAAGCGCACGCAGGTCGGCTTGTTGCTAGAAGATCGAGAGTAGCGTGCCACCCAGGAACAGCTGATCAATCCAGAACACCTGGTGCAGCAACACGATCAGCCAGAACACCACCTGATAAGACACCTTGCGCGTCTTGTGGCGGAACACCTGCTGGGCAATCAACGCCCCCGGCCAACCGCCTGCCAGCTCCACCGCGTGCAGGACGTTTTCAGGGGTGCGCCAGCTGTCTTCGCGCGCCTTGCGCTTGTCGCTCCAGTAAAGCAGGAACGCCACCACGCTGACCACGCCATAGGCCACCAGCGGGATCAGCGAAACCCCGCGGTACCCCAGCAGCGCCGCACCAAACAGCGGCGCGGCGCACAACAGTGCAAACACCAACGCCTTGAAGCGCGGATGCTGGATGATCATGGCTTGACGGCCGACCAGTCGATCCAGCCGAACTGCCAGGTGGCCAGGATCACCAGGCCGAAGGCGATCCGGTACCAGGCGAACGCCGCGTAGCTGTGGCTGGCGATGAACTTGAGCAGCGCCTTGACCGCGATCATCGCGAAGATGAACGAGGTGACAAAGCCGATGGCAAACACCGGCAGGTCATCCGGCTGGAACAGGTGACGGTACTTGTAGCCCGAATACACCGCTGCGCCGACCATGGTCGGCATCGCCAGGAAGAACGAGAACTCGGTGGCGGTCTTGCGTGACAGGCCGAACAACAGGCCGCCAATGATGGTAGCGCCCGAGCGCGAGGTGCCCGGGATCATGGCCAGGCACTGGGCGAAGCCGACTTTGATCGCGTCCTTCCAGGTGATGTCGTCGACGGTTTCGGCGTGCACTTCATGCTGGCGGCGCTCGGCCCACAACATGATGACGCCGCCCACCACCAACGCCGCCGCAACGGTGATCGGGTTGAACAGGTAGTGTTTGATCAGGTCGGCGAAAATCACCCCCAGTACCACCGCCGGCAATACGGCAATGATCAGGTTGACGGTGAAACGCTGGGCATTGCGCTGGGTCGGCAAGCCAATGACCACGTCGAGGATCTTGCGTCGAAACTCCCACACCACCGCCAGGATCGCGCCCAGCTGGATGATGATATTGAACGCTTCAAAGCGTTCGCCACCGAAGTTGATCAAGTCGGCCACGATAATCTGGTGCCCGGTACTGGAGATCGGCAAAAACTCCGTCAGCCCCTCTACAACGCCGAGTATCAGTGCCTGTACGGCGGTCCAAAGATCCATCGATTCCCCCAAAGGTCATGCCCACGGCATGCCTCGTTGATATTTTTTAGACGTTCACTAACGAAGAGTGCGCTGCAAGCACAGCGCAAATAATCAAGGCCGAACTGCGAAAATTCCGTGAAAAATCAGGCAGGACTCAGGTTTTTTGATTCTGGGCCGAAAGCCTATCAGACAAGCCGGAAATGTCGATGCAGCACCCAAAATTATAAGAACACGGAGTGACAGGACCATGAACAGTTTGCGCAATATGTCTATCAGCCGGCGCCTCTG
This sequence comes from Pseudomonas sp. IPO3774, assembly GCF_013386835.1. NCBI lineage: Bacteria > Pseudomonadati > Pseudomonadota > Gammaproteobacteria > Pseudomonadales > Pseudomonadaceae > Pseudomonas > Pseudomonas sp. IPO3774. Next base: position 140,651 of record NZ_JACAQY010000062.1, on the reverse strand, counting down.
GCTGATCCTGATCGTCGCCGTGCTGATGCTGCTAACCCTCGGCCTGCTTATGCTCAAGCAGATTCATGGCGACCTGTACCAGGCCAAGAGTGAGCAGACCCAGCGCGTGGTGCAAACCGCCAGCGGGATCCTGACTTATTATCACAGCCTCGAAACCAGCGGCGTCCTGAGCCGTGAAGCGGCGCAGAAGCAAGCCTTGAGCGCGGTACGTGGCTTGCGCTACGGAAAGGACGACTACTTCTGGATCAACGACCTCACGCCCGTGATGATCATGCACGCGGCCAACCCCAAGCTCGACGGCCAGAACCTGTCGGCCATCCGCGATCCGGACGGCTTTGCGGTGTTCAACGAGTTCGTGATCCTGGCCAAGGCCAAGGGCGCCGGGATGGTGAATTACCGCTGGCCCAAACCCGGCGCCGATGCGCCGGTGGCCAAGACCTCCTATATCCAGCTGTTCGAACCCTGGGGCTGGATCATCGGTTCCGGCGTGTATGTCGATGACGTGCAAGGCGAGTTCCGCGGCCAGGTGTGGAAAGCCTCGGTGGTTGGCCTGGTGATCGCGCTGATCATGGCCCTGCTGGTGGTGCTGATCGCCCGCAGCATCGTGCGCCCGTTGCAGCAGGCAGTGAATGCGATGGCCAATATCGCCAGTGGCGAAAGCGACCTGACCCGCACCCTCGACACCCATGGCCAGGATGAAGTCACTCAATTGTCGCGGCACTTCAACAGCTTTACCGCCAAGCTGCGGCAGGTGGTAGGCCAGTTGCAGACCTGCGCCAACGCCTTGGGCCAGTCGTCCACCGAGCTGGGCAGCAACGCCAGCGATGCCCATGACCGCAGCCAGCAGCAATCGCAGCAGATGGAACTGGTGGCGACGGCGATCAATGAAGTCACCTATGGCGTACAGGACGTGGCCAAAAATGCCGAGCATGCCGCCAGCGAAATGCGCGATGCCCAGGTGCAGGCCGAACAGGGCCAGCTCAATATCGATGGCAGCCTGCAACGGATCGACCAGCTCTCCGGCACCATCAGCCAGGCCGTGGAGGTGATCCGGACGCTGTCGACTGAAAGCACGCAGATTGGGGGCGTGCTGGAAGTGATCCGCTCGATTGCCGACCAGACCAACTTGCTGGCCCTCAACGCCGCCATCGAAGCGGCCCGCGCCGGGGAGCAAGGCCGTGGTTTTGCGGTGGTGGCCGACGAAGTACGGCTGCTGGCCCAGCGCACGCAAAAATCCACGGCAGAGATCCAGGCGATGATCGAGCGCCTGCAAGGCCATTCGGAGGCAGCGGTCAAAGTCATCAGCGACAGCCACCAGGCCTCGCAACTGACCATCGAACAAGCAGGCCAGGCGGGCGCGAGCCTGACTGCCATCGGCCAGGCGCTGCGTAATCTCAACGGGCTGAACGCCTCGATTGCCAGTGCCACGTTGCAGCAGGCGCATGTGGTGGAAGACATCAACCAGAATGTCACCCAGGCAGCCGGCTTGTCCCACAGCACGGCACTGGCGGCGCAGCAGTCAAGCGTCGCGAGTGCGCACTTGAAAGGCCTGAGCGAACAACTCGACAGCCTTCTGCGCCAGTTCAAGGTCTGACGCCGATGATCGTTCCCACGCTCTGCGTGGGAACGCATTCTGTGACGCTCTGCGTCACCGTTGCGCAGAGCCGGGACGCGGAGCGTCCGGAACTGCATTCCCACGCAGAGCGTGGGAACGATCTATCGTCGCACCGCCGCTCCCACATTGGTTACAATCAGCGCCCTCTTCGACTCCCCCAAGGAACCGCCATGTCCGGGCTTGAACTGTTTGCCGCCGCCCTGGGGGTGATCGCTGTCTGGTTGACGGTTAAACAGAACCCGTGGTGCTGGCCCATCGGCCTGGTGATGGTGCTGCTGTACACCTGGATCTTCTTCGATGTGAAGCTCTACTCCGACATGCTCCTGCAAGTGATCTACGCCGCCCTGCAACTCTACGGCTGGTGGCAGTGGACCCGCGCCGGTGAGGTCAAGCAAGGCCGGCAAGTCACCAGCCTGGGCCTGCAACCGATCCTGCAAGGCCTGGCTGTGGGTGCTGTGGGCAGCCTGTTGCTGGGCGCAGCCATGGCCCACTGGACCGACGCCGCCCAACCCTGGCTGGACGCGGCCCTGACCGGCTTCAGCCTGGTGGCGCAGATGTGGATGGCGCAAAAACGCGTGCAGTGCTGGCCGTTGTGGATCACCGTGGATGTGATCTTCGTCGGGCTGTTCCTCTACAAAGGCCTGTACCTCACCGCCGCGCTCTACGCCTTGTTCACCGTGATCGCCGTGCAGGGCTGGCGTGAATGGCGCGCCGACCCGGCGCTGCACGCATGAAGGTGGTGGTACTGGCCGGCCCGGAATCCAGCGGTAAAAGCTGGCTGGCCGCCCAGTTGCAGGCACATTTTGGCGGGGTGATGGTGGGCGAATACGTGCGCGATTTCATCGACCACCACCAGCGCGATACCACCCTGGCGGATATCCCGGAGATCGCCCGGGGCCAGTTGGCCTGGGAAGATGCCGCCCGCGCCGCGCAGCCGGCGTTGCTGATCCTCGACACCAACCTGCTGACCAACAAGCTGTGGAGCCAGACCCTGTTTGGCGACTACCCGGCGTGGCTCGACAGCGAACTGCTCGCCCGCCACTACGACCTGCACCTGCTGCTGTCGCCGGAAGACGTGGAGTGGACCGCCGATGGCCAGCGCTGCCAGCCGGAGTTTGCCGATCGCCTGGCGTTTTTTCAGGCCAGTCGTGACTGGCTGGAGCAACATCATCTACCGCTACGGGTCATCCGTGGGGATTGGCAAGCACGCCAGGACCAGGCCTTTTCAGCTGTGGAACAACTGCTGGATTGACCGGCGGGGACGGTTTTCATGCACCGCTCGTTAGGCACGACCCACTTTCAACGCTCTGGCGCGCAGGGCTGAAGACCGGTTATCGGGTCAACGCAGTCCTCTACCCGGGGCACAGGTCAATCCTTAAAAGGAGATTGGCCTATGAACATGCGCATCGTTGCCCGCTTGATCAACTTGCCCGAAGACCGTGGCGTTCGTGTTGAAACCGCCGCCCATCACATCCTGCTGGTGCGTTCGGGTAGCGAGGTTCGTGCCTATCAGGCGGATTGCCCCCACGCCGGGGCGCCCCTGGAGCAAGGCGTGGTCTGTGACGGGAGGATCATTTGCCCGTGGCACAAGGCGGCCTTCCGGGTGGATGACGGCCAGGTCTGCGAGCCGCCCGCGCTGGTGCAGCTCAAGCAGTACCCGGTGGAGATTCACGACGGCGTGGTCAGTGTGGGCGACGAGGCACTGCCCTCGCCCGTTGCCCCGCACACCAACGATTCGCGCTGCTTTATCGTGATTGGCGCCGGTGCAGCCGGTTCGGCGGCCGTGGCCACGCTGCGCCGCAAGGGTTTCAGCGGCCGGTTGTTGTGGATCGACCAGGAACAGGACCCCGCCTACGACCGCACCGCCCTGAGCAAATTCGTCATCTGCGGCGAGATGCCGCCGCAGGAAACACCGCCCTTGCTGGACGAGGCCACCTGCCACGCGTCGCGGATCCACGGCGAAGTGCGCCATCTCGACCCTCAAGCCAAGCGCCTCGAGCTTGCGGACGGTCGCCATTTCGACTACGACGCCGCACTGCTGGCCACCGGCGGCGAAGCCAGGCCGCTGGATGTTCCGGGCACCGTACTCAACAACGTGTTCGTGTTGCGCTCCCGGGACGATGCGGCGCGTATCGTCAAGGCGGCTCAACCGGGCACATGTGCAGTGATCATCGGCGACAGTTTTATCGGCCTGGAAGCCGCGTCCGCCTTACGCAAGCGCGGGTTGACGGTGCAGGTGGTGGGCCGTCACGAGATTCCGCTGGCGGCCCAACTGGGCAAGCGCATCGGTGCCTCACTGCGCCAATTGCATGAAGCCAACGGCGTGATATTCCACACCGCCAGCGAGCCTGCACGCCTGGAAGGCCACATGGACGTGACGACGGTGGTGCTGAAAAACGGCCACAGATTGGCCGCAGACCTGGTACTGATAGGCGTCGGCGTCATGCCTGCCACGGGGTTTGTCGAGGGGCTGGAAAAAGCCGAGGACCAGTCGCTGAAAGCCGATGCCGGTTTGTCTGTCGCGCCCGGACTATGGGCGGCGGGCGATATGGTGACCTTTCCATGGAACGGCCAACCCGTGCGCATCGAACACTGGCGTGTGGCGCAGCAACTCGGGGTGCTGGCGGCGCGCAATATGCTGGGCGCACAACAGGTGTTTGCCGATGTGCCGTTCTTCTGGACGTATCACTTCGGCAAGACCTTTGAACTGCTGGGCCACCCCCGCCACTGGAATCAGCTCCACGTGGAAGGCGACCTGCAGCGCCACGACTTCATCGCCCTGCTCTGCCAGGGCGACGAAGTGGAAGCGGTAGTTGCCTGTGAACATCAGCGGGCCATGGCGCTGCTCTCGCAACGCCTGAAGCACCCGCTGAAGAAGGCCGAGGTGCTGGAGCTGATCCGCGGGCTTTAGTAGCCCAGGGACAACCCGGTATTGCGTCGAGGGTCGTTGGCCCCATAGAAACGGTTATTGCCGACCGGCTTGCCGTCCAGGAACGGCGCGCCTACCAGGATCGCCGCCAGGTGGTTGGCGTCCTGCGGGCCGGCAAACTTGTGGCCCCAGCCTTCGAGGATTTTCTGGGTGTCGGGGCTCAGGGCAAAGCGCTCGATATTGGTCGCCTCAGGCAGCCATTGCTGGTGGAAACGCGGGGCGTCCACGGCTTCCTGGATGTTCATCTTGTAATCGATCACATTGAGGATGGTCAGCAAGGTGGCCGTGATGATACGGCTGCCACCCGGCGTACCCACCACCATCACCGCCTTGCCATCCTTGGTGACGATGGTCGGGCTCATGGACGACAGCGGCGTCTTGCCCGGAGCAATGGCGTTGGCTTCGCCCTGCACCAGGCCGTACATGTTCGGCACGCCGATCTTGGAGGTGAAGTCGTCCATTTCGTCGTTGAGGATCACCCCGGTCTTGCTCGCCATCACGCCCGCGCCGAACCAGTCGTTGAGGGTGTAGGTCACCGAGACCGCGTTGCCCCACTTGTCGACGATGGAGTAGTGGGTGGTGTTATTGCCTTCGTGGGGCGAAACGCCCGGCTTGATGTCCTGGGAGATCCCGGCTTTCTGCGGGTCGATGGCAGCGCGCAGTTTGGCGGCGTAATCCTTGTCCAGCAGGTGCTCGACCGGGTTCTGCACGAAGTCCGGGTCGCCGAGGTAGCTGTTGCGGTCGACGTACGCGTGGCGCATCGCTTCGATCTGGTAGTGCAGGCCCTGGGCCGAGTGATAGCCGAGGTCGGCCATCGGGTAGCCTTCGAGGATGTTCATGATTTCGCAGATGACCACCCCGCCCGAGCTCGGTGGTGGTGCGGACACCACGTGGTAGCCACGGTAGTCACACTCGATGGGCGCCAGTTCGCGGGTCTTGTATTTGTCCAGGTCGGCCTGGGTGATGATGCCTTTGCCCGATTGGCTGGAATCCACAATCGCCTTGGCTACCCAGCCTTTGTAAAAGCCATCGGTGCCCTTGGCGGAGATTTCCCGCAGGGTTTTCGCCAGGTCTTTCTGCACCAGCTTCTGGCCCACCAGCATCGGCTCGCCGCCGTGGAGGAAGATGCCGCGCAGGTCTTTGTCTTTCTTGAATTCGTCGGTGGCGGTGTGCAGCAGGTCGACATCGCCCTGCTCCAGGGCAAAACCGTCTTCGGCCAGCTTGATCGCCGGGGCGATGACCTGGGCGCGCTTGAGGGTGCCGTATTTGCTCAGCGCCAGTTCCATGCCCGACACAGTGCCGGGAACGCCGACCGCCAGGTGGCCCTTGGAGCTGAGGTCCGGGACCACGTTGCCGTCCTTGTCCAGGTACATGTCGGCGGTCGCGGCCAGCGGGGCTTTTTCGCGGAAGTCGAGGAAGGTCTTGCGGCCGTCGGCCAGTTGCACGGTCATGAACCCACCGCCGCCGAGGTTGCCGGCTGCCGGGTACACCACGGCCAGGGCGTATCCCACCGCCACCGCCGCATCCACGGCATTGCCGCCGGCCTTGAGCACGTCCACGCCCACATGGGTGGCGAGATGCTGGGCGGTGACCACCATGCCATTTTCGCCAGCCACCGGGGCCTGGGAGGCCGCCTGCACGCCGCTGACAGTCAGCACCAGCGCGGTGGCAATCAAAGTTCGGGTAAACGGTTGGTATTTCATCCCTGCATACTCTGTTTATTAGAAGAACTAGAAAGTAATACGTTTCCGATCCAAGCCCCAGCGTTATGCCGCGTTTGTGACAGAGCCTGTCGGTAACGGAATAATGCCCATGCTATATTCCGGGCCTTTACGCCGCGCAGCAGAGGCTTTTCGATGGTAATCAAGAAGACCGGTATCCGCGCCCAGCAAGCCGACCAGACCCGCGCGCGGATTCTCCAGGCGGCGGTCAAGGTCTTCACCCGCGACGGCTATTCCGGCGGGCGTGTGGAAAGCATTTCCCGCGAGGCCGACTCCAACGACCGCATGCTGTATTACTACTTCGGCAGCAAGGAGCACCTGTTTGTGTGTGTGCTGGAGCACACCTATGAACAGTTCAACAAAGCCGAGAGCAAACTCAAGCTCGACCTGAGTGCGCCGGTGCAAGCGTTGCAGGCGCTGGTGGGGTTTATCTGGAATTATTACGTCAAGCATCCCGAGTTTGTGGCGATCCTGAGCATCGAGAACCTGCACCAGGGCAAGCATGCGAAGCAGTCGGGTGAACTGCGGCGGTTGTCAGGGGAGGCGGTTGGGGTGTTGCGGCCGATCATCGAAGCGGGCCAGGCGCAGGGGGTGTTTCGTGAAGATGTGGACATCAAGCATGTGTACTTGATGATTGCTTCGTTGTGCTACTTCTATAACTCCAACCAGCACACGCTGAGTTCGTTTTTGGGGGAGGATTTGGCGGATAAGCGCCAGCAGCGGGATTGGCTGGGGTTTATCAGTGATCTGGTGTTGCGCGGGGTATGCGTGACACCGCCCATCCAACGGTAAAACCTGGATCTAAATGTGGGAGCGGGCTTGCTCGCGAATGCGGTGTATCAGTCAATATATTTGGCGACTGACGAACCGCTTTCGCGAGCAAGCCCGCTCCCACATTTTTTGACCGTGTGAATCAATGGGTACCGGGATTGGCTCGCAGGTGTGCCACGGTTTGCTCCAGGCCTTCCCACTGCGGTGCATGGGGTGCGAAGCGCCCGCGCAGGTAGGCGGCCAACTCCGCCACTTGGGTGTTCGACAGGCTGTCCTTGAACGCCGGCATGTAACCCAGATCCCTGGTCGCCGGAGTGCTGATCCCTTGCAAAATCACCTTGATCAGGTTGTCCGGTTGATCGCTGTGCACATTGGTATTGGTCGCCAGTGACGGGCTGACGCCGAACAGCTTCGGGCCCTGTCCGTCGGCATGGCAGGCCTTGCATGAACCTTCGAATACCCGTCGCCCATTCGCATTGGGCACCGTCGCAGCTGCCACCACCTGCGCTTCGGCGGCGCCGCTGTCGTTCAGCGAAGCCAGGTACACCGCCATCGCGCGGATGTCGGTCTTGGGCAGTTTCGCCAGTTCAGTCACGACCGGTCCCATCGGCCCCGTTGCCACGCCATGGGCATCGGAATAACCAGTGCTCAGGTAGCTGAACAATTGGTCTTCGGTCCACGGCGTCGGCGCCTTGGACAAGCCATTCAAGGCCGGCGCTTCCCAACCGTCCACCCTGCCGCCCGCGAGGAACGCATTGCCGCCCTTCTCCGCCCCCATCAGGTTGCGCGGCGAATGGCACGCCGCGCAGTGCCCCAAACCGTTGACCAGGTAAGCGCCACGATTCCATTGCTCGCTGCGCTGTGGCTGCACGCTGATTTCCCCACGGCGCAGGAACAGCGCATTCCAGCCGGCCATCAACGGCCGGATATTGAACGGAAACTTCATCGCGTTCGGCACCGGTGCCTGGCTCACCGGCGCCTGGGACATCAGGTAGGCATACAGCGCCTGCATGTCGGCATCGTTGATATTGCGAAACGCCGTATAGGGAAACGCCGGGTACAGGTTGCGCCCGTCGCGGCCAATGCCGTCGCGCATCGCCCGCTCGAACGCCGGGTAGGACCAGTTGCCAATCCCGGTTTTCTCATCCGGGGTGATGTTGCTGCTGTAAAGGGTGCCGAACGGCGTATGCATCGCCAGCCCGCCGGCATTGGTGGCACCGCCCGGTGCCGTGTGGCACACCGCGCAATCCCCCACGGCGGCCAGCAAGCGCCCACGCTCCAGGGTGGCCTTGGACCAGGTGCCTGCACTGGGCGGTGCAATCGGGGCAATTTCGCTGTGAAACGGCCACGCGGTAGCAGCCATGCCCAGCACCGCGCCAAAGGCGGCGAACAATGAGCCGAACAACCATTTGCGGCGCTTTTCCGGGGACTTCGCCGGCTCGCCCAGGGTGCCTGCATTCAGCGCCGCCAATACCCGCTCGGGAGTAATCGGCAGCTCGCGAAAACGGATGCCGGTGGCGTCATAGATCGCATTGGCAATCGCCGCCGCGCTGGGCACCGAGGCCGACTCACCGGCGCCCATCGGGGGCTGGTCCTGGCGCGGCATCATCAGTACGTCGATCTGCGGCACTTCCGGGAAGGTCAGGATCGGATAACCGCCCCACTCCTTGCTCGCCACGGTCGACTCTTCAAAGGTCACGCGTTCCTTGAGCACACGGCTGGTGGACTGGATCACATTGCCGTGGATCTGATGCTGCACCCCTGCGGGGTTGATCATCATCCCCGAGTCATGCCCGATCACCACGCGCGTCACCGAGACATCGCCGGTCTGCTTGTCGATGGCCACGTCCGCGACCCACGCCGCCCACGCCGCGCCGAAGCCGGGAAACTTGCTGTGGATGTAGCGCGCGTAGGCAAAGCCCCGACCACGCAGCAGGTGGTCCTCATTCGCGGTTTGCATCGGCGCGGTACGCGGTGCCCAGTTGGCGCGTTCGGCGGTGGATTTCACCAGGTCGATGGCGCGCTCGTCCTTCAGGTAACGCAGGCGGTACTCCACCGGGTCGACCCCGGCGGCAAACGCCAGTTCGTCGATATAGGATTCATGGGCGAAGGTGTTGGGCAACGCCGACACACCGCGCATCCACGAGGCGCGAACGATCGGCGCCATGTCGTTGATGGTGACGCGCATGTTCGCGATGTCGTAGGGCGGGATCGAGGTGCGGTCGCCCATCTCGAACATCGCCGCCACCGGCTCGACCCGGCCGGTCAACAGCAGCGCCAGGGTGGGCGCGCCGTTGGACGGGTAGCTGGTTTCAAAGTCATAGGCGGCGATGCTGCCGTCGGCGTTCAGGCCGCCGTCGACATCCATCAATTGCGCGGTGCCCTTGGGCTCCCACAGGTGCTCCTGTTCGCGGGTCAGTTGCACCCGCACCGGCTTGCCCACCGCACGCGACAGCAGCAAGGCGTCGGCGCATACATCATCGGCGCAGTTGCGGCCGTAGCAGCCGGCGGCCTCCATGCGAATCACGTCGATGGACGCTTCCGGGCATTCCAGCAACCAGGCCAGGTCGGCCCGCAGCAGGTGCGGGTTCTGGCTGCCCGACCAGACGCGGCTGCCACCGGGCTGATAATCCGCCACGCCACAGGACGGGCCGATGGAGCCGTGCATCTGGTATGGCCACAGGTAGGTGCGCGGCATGCGCTGGCTGGCGGCGGCCAGGGCTGCGTCGACGTTGCCCTGGTCGAGCACGGTGCGGCGTACCCGCGGGTTGTCGCGGATTGCCTGCTCCACATCGCTCATGTCCGGCAGTGGGTGGTTCCAGGGTTTCCAGTGCACCTGCAGTTCCTGGGCGGCCTTGATTGCCTGCTCTTCGCGCAAGGCCACCACGCCGACAAAATCACGGATCACCACCACCGCAACAATGCCCGGGATATGGGCGATGGAAGACTCGTCGACCTTCAGCAGGCTGTTGCCGACAAAGTCACCGCAATCCAGGCCCGCATACGGTGGGCGGATCACCCGACCGTGGAGCATGTCCGGCACGCGCATGTCGTGCACGTACGTCAGTTCGCCGGTGGCCTTGCCCGGGATATCCACCCGGGCTGCGCCCTTGCCCACCAGGCGGTAATCGGCGGTGGCCTTGAGCGGTGCATCGCCGCTGATGCGCAGTTGGTCATGCTCGCCCGTCACCAGTTCGCCATAAGTGATGGTGCGCCCGTCTTCGCCGCGGATAACGCCTGCGTCGACCTTGAGACTTTGAGCATTTACGGACCAGCGTTGCGCCGCCCGCGCCAGAAGGAAACGCCGGGCTTCGGCGGCGGCATTGCGCAGCGGAATCGCGGAGATCTGCAAGGTTGCGCTGGCAATGGTCGCGCCCTGGTTCGGCGCACGCTCGGTGTCGCCCAGCACCATGCGCACCTGGTCCATGGTCAGGTCCAGTTCTTCAGCGACGATCTGCGCCAGGGAGGTGCGAATGCCGGTGCCCAGGTCCACGTGGCCGTTGAAGGCGTACACCAGCCCGTCATCGTTCACTGCGATAAACAGCCCCAGTTCCTTGGGCTTGACCGTCGGTGTGCCGCCTTTGGCCACCGGCCCCGAAGGTGGCAGCACATCGTCGACGATCAACAGGACGCCGGCCTTGGCCAGCCATTGGTCGCGGGAAGGGATTGCATCAGTCATGGTCATCGATCCACGTTCAAGGCGTTTGGCGGGCGGCACGCAGCACCGCGCGGAGGATTTCGATATGGGTGCCACAGCGGCAGAGGTTGCCAGACAGTTCGCTGCGCACCTCGGCTTCGCTGGGGTTGGGATTGCGGTCGAGCAAGGCCTTGGCGGTCATGATCATGCCGTTGAGGCAGTAGCCGCACTGGGCGGCCTGTTCATCGATGAAGGCCTGCTGCACCGGGTGCGGGGTCTGGCGGGTGCCGAGGCCTTCGAGGGTGACGATGTTGCGGCCCACGGCACCCGACAGGGGGAAGACGCAGGAGCGTGCAGCCACGCCGTCGATGATCACCGTGCAGGCGCCGCACTCCCCCAGGCCGCAGCCGTATTTGGGGCCGTTGAGTTGCAGGTCATTGCGCAGAATCAACAACAGCGGGGTGTCGGCCATTGCGCTGACTTCGCTGGTGTGGCCGTTGACCTCAAGCGTTACCGTGATGTTCTGGCTGGTCATTCGCTTCGCCCGTTGGATTTGGTGAAGTGTCCACTACATCAAACAGTCAAAAAAAAGCGTCGCGTACCTGGGGTCTCGCGACACACTTGACGGGTGAAGTGGTTACTACATCAACGTAGAGCAAAAACGGTGCCAGAAGATGGATGAATAGCTGTGGCGAGGGAGCTTGCTCCCGCTGGGTTGCGAAGCGACCCCAAAAGATGGGCCTGCTGCGCAGTCCGGCGGGAGCAAGCTTCCTCACCACAGGGGATCGGGGTCAGGTTTGGGGGTCTTCGATCATTTTGCGTAGCAGGAAGAGTACGGCGACGCGTTCGGCGGGGTTGAGGTTGCTCAGGGTCAGTTCGGTGATGGTGGCGGCGCAGGGCACGGTTTGCTGCACCAGGGCGGCGCCGGAGTCGGATAGGTTGACCACGACTTTGCGTTTGTCCTGCGGGTCGGGTTCGAGGGTGATCAGTTCGCGGGCCTTGAGGCGTTCGACGATGCCACGGATGGTCGCCTGGTCGACGGCGGTGGCCTTGACCAGTTCGGTGAGCGAACTTGCACCGTGATCGCGCAGGGCGCACAGGGTGACGAACTGCACGGCGGTGAGCTGGGAGTCGCCGACGTTCTGCTGGAAGATCGCCAGGTGACGCTGGTAGGCCTTGCGCAGCAGGTGGCCGACTTGTTCGGAGAAAACGTAGGAATCAGGCACGGCGGGCTCGGGAAGGCGGTGGTCGATGGGGTGGCATGATGGCGGGGTTGTGGAAATGACTCAAGGATCTCATTGCCGGAACGCGGTTGAAATGTGGGAGCGGGCTTGCTCGCGAATGCGGTGTGTCAGGTGGCGCATGTGTGACTGACGTACCGCATTCGCGAGCAAGCCCGCTCCCACATTGGATGTTTAGTGGGCCAGGGAGGCTTGAGGGGCTACGACGTCGCCGGCGATGACTACGGCCTCATCATCGAGGTAGACGTCGCAATTGCGCAGCGGGATGTCCATGTGGCACGGCGTCTTGCGGGTGCCGCCGACTTCGGTGTTCGGGCCGGTGGAGAACAGGAAGTTGCCGTAGAACGCGCGGGCGTCCATGCACATGCCGTCGTTCTTGTCGTGCAGGCCCATGGCCGTCCATTGCGCCCGTGGCTGCAGGCCCCAGCCGATGTGGGAGATGCCATATACCTCGGGGTCGTCGAAGTATTTCATGTAGTCGCGCAGGTATTCGGCCTCGAAACCACCGTGGATTCTGGTGATGAAGCCCTTCTCGATCTCCAGGGTGATTTTCTCCCGGGTGTAGGTCTTGAACGGCAGCAGGATGTCGCCGATATCCAGCACCAGCACGCCCTCTGCAGTTTCCTCATTGGGCCAGGAGAACAGGAAGCCGCTCGGCCAGTGGTCCCAGCGTCCCGGTTCGTCGGCAAAGCCGTATTCGGTGACGGACGGGTATTGCCCCAGCGCCGCCCGGAAATCACTGCCGGCGCGGGATTTGACGTGGATCGAGCGGGCTTTTTTCAGCAGTTCTTCAGCGGCCAGCACGCGCACTTTGTCCTCTTCGGTCGGCAGCATGCGCGCCAGCACTTCCGGGGGTTCCACCGCCAGCAGGATGCGCGTGCCGGTCTTGAGGATCTGTTCCTGCTCCGGCGAGTGCAACAGCATCATGGTGTCGACGATCAGGTCTGCCGCTTCCAGCGCCCGCTGCGCCGCGATATTACCGGTCAGGGCCGTGTCGCCACAGTAGGCCGTCATGTCATTGCCCATAGCCCGGGGATGGTTGAACGACGGCAACTCCACCGCATACACCTTGGCCCCCAGGCGCTGCGCCGCGTCCATCGCGGCGCGCACGGTGCGCGGGTCGGAGTAATGGCTCTTGAGCACGGCGACGCTCTGGGTCGGGTCGACCTTCGAGAGCTTCAACACATGCTCAAACATCTGGGTCAGTTCGCAATCACTTACCGGCATTTCCTGTCTCCTCAGCTGCTGCACCAAGATCTTGCAGGGCGCTTCACTCTAGTGCGTTTTTATAGCGTATACGCCAATTAATCACGATAAGAACTGATTTCAGCATGGACTGCAAGCACCACGCCAAAACGTTACGAATCCACACAAACCCAGTGATATATGGAGATAACCGGTTACAGGGGATCGATATGGCCAAAAAAACAATTTTTCAGGCGTGGGCTTTTCATTTGAAAAAATGAGCGTATACACTTTAAAAACCTTGCGGACAGACGCCGCCGGCCATTATTCGAAAAAGAGGACCACGCCCCATGGGAAGCACACAAAAAATCGCAATCGTCGGCGCCGGCCTTGGCGGTGCCGCCGCTGCCACCCTGCTGCAACAGGCAGGGTTCGACGTGGACATCTACGAGCAGGCGCCGGAGTTTTCCCGCCTGGGTGCCGGGATCCACATGGGCCCCAACATCATGAAAATCTTCCGCCGCATGGGCATCGAAAAACAGCTGGACCTGATGGGTTCGCACCCCGAGCACTGGTTCAGCCGCGATGGTGAAACCGGCGACTACCTGTCACGCATTCCCCTGACTGGCTACGGCGCGTCCTACATCACCGTGCATCGCGGCGATCTGCACGCGCTGCAGATGTCCACCCTCAAGCCCGGCACCCTGCACTTCAACAAGCGCCTGGAAACCCTTGAAGAAACCGATACCCAGGTGCGCCTGACTTTCGCCGACGGCGAGGTAACCTACGCCGACATCGTGATCGGTGCCGACGGCATCAACTCGCGCATTCGTGAAGAGCTGCTGGGTGCCGAAAAACCGTTGTACAGCGGCTGGGTCGCGCACCGTGCGCTGATCCGTGGCGACCAGTTGGCCAAGTACGACCTGAAGTTCGAAGACTGCATCAAGTGGTGGACCGAGGACCGGCACATGATGGTCTACTACACCACCGGCAAGCGCGACGAGTACTACTACGTCACCGGCGTGCCGCACCCGGAATGGGACTTCCAGGGCGCCTTCGTCGACAGCAGCCGGGGGGAGATGTTCGACGCCTTCAAGGGCTACCACCCGACCGTCCAGGCCCTGATCGAATCCACCGAAAGCGTGACCAAATGGCCGTTGCGCAACCGCAACCCGCTGCCGTTGTGGAGCCGTGGTCGCCTGGTATTGCTGGGCGATGCCTGCCACCCGATGAAACCCCATATGGCTCAGGGCGCCGGCATGGCCATCGAAGACGCCGCGATGCTGACGCGCTGCCTGCAGGAAACAGGGATCGGCGACTACCGCACCGCGTTCGAGCTGTATGAAGCCAACCGCAAGGAACGCGCGTCCCGGGTGCAGGCCGTGTCCAACGCCAACACCTGGCTGCGCACCCAGGAAGATCCGGACTGGGTCTACGGCTACGACCTCTACGCCCAGCAACTGAAATCGGGGGTGGCGGCGTGAGCAGCTTTCTCTACGGCGGCAATGTCCAGGCCAACGGTATCCGCCAGCATTACCTGCGTTACGGCGGCAAGGGCCCGGCACTGATCCTGATTCCCGGCATCACCAGCCCGGCGATTACCTGGGGTTTTGTCGCGGAACGCCTGGGTTTGCACTTCGACACCTACGTGCTGGACGTGCGCGGTCGCGGCCTGTCGTCCACCGGCCCGGAGCTGGACTACAGCGCCGACACCTGCGCCGATGACATTGACGCGTTTGCCGGCGCCCTGAAGCTCGACAGCTATCACCTGGTCGGCCATTCCATGGGCGCGCGGTTTGCCGTACGCAGTGCGGTGCGCCATCCACAAGGTGTCAACCGCGTGGTGTTGATCGACCCGCCGATGTCCGGACCGGGTCGCCGCGAATACCCAAGCAAACTGCCGTGGTACGTCGATTCGATTCGTCAATCCCAGGTCGGCATGGATGCAGAGGCGATGCGCGCCTTCTGCGCCACCTGGACCGACGAACAACTGCAACTGCGCGCCGAATGGCTGCACACCTGCTACGAGCCGGCGATCGTGCGTGCGTTCAATGACTTCCATACCGTCGACTTCCATCAGGACCTGCCGCACCTGGAGGCTCCTGCCCTGCTGATTGTTGCCGGACGCGGCGGTGTAATTCAGGCCGAAGATGTCGCGGAAGTCCGACAGTTACAGCCGACCCTACAGGTCGCCCATGTGCCAAATGCAGGACACATGATCCCCTGGGACGACCTTGAAGGCTTTTTCGCTGCCTTCGGCGACTTCCTCGGCCAGCCCCTGACTGCATAACGGAGACCACCATGCTCAAGCCTTACCGCATCGGCCAAATCGTGCCGAGCTCCAACACCACCATGGAAACCGAGATCCCGGCGATGCTTAACGCGCGCCAGGCGATCCGCCCGGAACGTTTCACCTTTCACTCCAGCCGCATGCGCATGAAGCAAGTGCGCAAGGAAGAACTGGCGGCCATGGACGGTGAGTCCGACCGTTGCGCCATCGAACTGTCCGACGCCAAGGTCGACGTGCTGGGCTACGCCTGCCTGGTAGCGATCATGGCCATGGGGCTGGGTTACCACCGCAAGTCCGAGCAACGCCTGCGCAAGGCCACCGCCGACAACGACGCCAACGCCCCGGTGATCACCAGCGCCGGCGCCCTGATCGAAGGCTTGAAAGTCATGGGCGCCAAACGCATCGCCATTGTTGCGCCGTACATGAAACCGCTGACCGAACTGGTGGTGAACTACATCCGCGAAGAAGGCTTTGAAGTGGTGGACTGGCGCGCCCTGGAAATCCCCGACAACCTTGCAGTGGCCTGCCACGACCCGGCCAACCTGCCGGCGATTGTTGCCGGGATGAACCTGGAAGGTGTCGACGTAATCGTGCTGTCGGCCTGCGTACAAATGCAGTCCCTGCCCGTGGTCGCGAAGGTCGAAGCCCAGACCGGCCTGCCGGTACTCACCGCCGCCATCGCCACCACCTACGCCATGCTCAAGGCCCTGGACCTGGAACCCATCGTCCCCGGCGCCGGCGCCCTCCTGTCGGGAGCCTACTAAAAACGCTTTTGTGGCGAGGGAGCTTGCTCCCGCTGGGGTGCGAAGCGCCCCCAAAAAAAGCAGGCCTGCTACGCAGCCCAACGGGAGCAAGCTCCCTCGCCACAAGGTTATGTGCACTGTCCATTACCGAGGACTGAAAGATGAGCGAACAATCCGCCGACGCCAACTACCAGGGCGTCTGGGGTAACCGAATCGGCTTCGGCAAAAAATCCGCCCTGCTGATGATCGACTTCATGCAAGGCTATACCACCGAAGGCGCGCCACTGTTTGCCCCAGAAGTGCGCATCGCCGTGGCCGAAAGCGTCGAGCTGCTGGCCTGCGCCAGGCGTCACGGGATCAGCGTGGTGCACACCAATATCCGTTACCATCCGGGCCATTTCGCCGACGGCGGTATCTGGGTAAAAAAGGCCCCGGTGATGAAAGACATGGTCGAGGGTAACCCCCTCGCCGCCTTCTGCACCGAAGTGCTGCCCCTGGCCAATGAAGTGGTCATCACCAAACAATACGCCAGCGCGTTTTTCGGCAGCAGCCTGGCCCCGATGCTGCACGCCCAGGGCATCGACACCGTGGTGCTCGCCGGCTGTTCCACCAGCGGCTGCATCCGGGCCACCGCAGTGGATGCGGTGCAACACGGGTTTCGTACCATCGTCGTGCGCGAATGCGTCGGCGACCGCCACCCGGCGCCCCATGAAGCCAACTTGTTCGATATCGACAGCAAGTACGGCGACGTGGTGAGCAAGCAGGAGGCGATGAGCAAGTTCAAGGAGCAGTAACGCGTCAACAGGAACCACGACAAAGAGCGTGGTCCGGAAAAAACTGAGCGCCCACGCTGGAATGCAGTCGAATGTGGGAGCAAGCCCGCTCCCACACTTGATCACCTCCAACAGGGCCACCTCAGTCTTCTGTCACTGCCTTTGGAAGTCGCTTTCACAGCACTCCGAAGTGCTGAAAAAGCGGCCGTATAAAAACCATAAGTCACCGCCAGGAGACACCCCAATGCCCATTGCGAATGCAGCGCCCGCGACTACGGTCGCCGATCCGGTCCACACGCTCTACCACAAGATCACCTGGAAGCTGATTCCGTTCCTGTGTTTCTGCTACCTCGCGGCTTACCTGGACCGCATCAACATCGGCTTCGCCAAACTGCAGATGCTCGACCAGTTGCACTTCAGCGAAACCGCGTTCGGCCTCGGTGCCGGGCTGTTTTTTGTCGGCTATATCATCTTCGAAGTCCCCAGCAACCTGATCCTGGAAAAGGTCGGGGCGAAGATCTGGATCGCCCGCATCATGATCACCTGGGGCCTGCTTTCGGCCTGCACCATGCTGGTCACCTCCACCACCCAGTTCTACATCCTGCGGTTCCTGCTGGGTGCGGCCGAAGCCGGGTTTCTGCCGGGCGTGCTGTATTACCTGACCACCTGGTTTCCCACCCATCGCCGGGGGCGGATCATCGCCCTGTTCATGATCGGCCTGCCGCTGTCCAGCGTGATCGGCGGCCCGTTGTCCGGCTGGATCATGGGCCACTTCGACAACATGGCCGGCCTGCGCGGCTGGCAGTGGCTGTTTCTGATCGAAGCGGTGCCCAGCGTGCTGCTCGGTGTGTGGACCTTCTGGGCGCTGCCCAATACCTATCAGCAAGCCAAGTGGCTGTCGCCGGAAGAAAAAAACCTGCTGGAAAGCGAACTGCGCAAGGACGACGCCGACGGTGCCGCCAGCAAACACAGCTTCCGCGACGGCTTCTTCAACCTCAAGGTGTGGATGCTCGGCGGTATCGACTTCTCGATCCTGCTCAGTGCCTATGCCATGGGGTTCTGGATGCCCACATTCATCCGCAACGCCGGGATTACCGACACTTTCCACATCGGCATCCTCACGGCCCTGCCCAGCGTGGCGGCCCTCTTGGGCATGCTGCTGATCGGCGCCAGCTCCGACAAACACCGCGAACGCCGCTGGCACATCATCGTGCCGTTCTTCATCGGCGCGGCGGCGATGGCTACCAGTACGTTCTTCACCCATAACGTGGTCGCCACCGTGGCGCTGTTTGCGATTGCCTCGGCGGCGATCATCGGTGCGGTGCCGGTGTTTTTCAGCCTGCCGGCGACCTTCCTGAAAGGCACCGCAGCGGCCACCGGCTTTGCCCTGGCCTGCTCGCTGGCGAACATCGCGGGCCTGGTGAGCAACTCGTTGATGGGCGTGGCAATTGACGTCACCGGCAGCAGCGCAGGGGCCTTGTGGTTTTTTGCCGGCTGCCTGATTCTCAGCAGCTTCCTGGTGATCGCCTTGCCGGCGAAGCTGGTAAACCGCTAACAACAACAATTTTTCGGGTGAGTCTCCATGCAAGGTTTCATCAAGCGCTGTGCCCTGCTTGTCGCTGTGGGCCTGTGTGCCGGTACGGCGCAGGCCGCAGAAAAGGTCATCTTCGACACCGACTTCAACGTGCTCAACGATGACGGCCAGGCCTTTATCATGCTCGCCCAGCTGCACGGGCAAAAACGCATCGACCTGCTGGGCATGACCCTGGTCAGCGGCAACGCCTGGGTCGACCAGGAACAGGTCGACGCCCTCAAGGCGGTGGAACGCATGGGTGTGGAAAAGGAAGTCGGCGTGTATTCCGGCGCCGCCTACCCGCTGCTGCATGACTACGCCACCTATGAGGCGGAAAAAGCCCTGTTCGGTTTCGGCTGGCCGGGTGCGTTCAAGAACCCGCGGCCAACCAGTGCCTCACAACTGGTCGCGCCACCGGACGGCCTGGCGACCCACACCAGGCTGCGCAAGGAAACCGCCGCCCAGTTCATCGTCGACAGCGTACGGGCCAACCCCCACGAGGTAACGATCCTGGCGGTCGGCCCACTGACCAACATTGCCCTGGCGATTCGCTCGGCACCGGACATCGTGCCGCTGATCAAGCGCATCGTGTACATGGGCGGCGCGCTGGAGATTCCGGGTAACACCACGCCGGCGGCGGAGTTCAACTGGTGGTTCGACCCGGAGGCGGCGAAGATCGTGTTGCGCTCGCCCATCGAACACGTGATTTTTCCCAACGATGTCTGTGAGAAAGTCACCTTCGACAAGTCGGTGTATGAGCGGGTGATCGCACACAAAGGCCCGATTGCCGACCTGTACAAGCACGAGTTCGGGCCACTGTTCGCCAAGGACCCGGCTTACCACAGCTTCACCTGGGACAGCCTGCCGGCACTGTTTCTCGTGAATCCCGGGATCGTCACCGAATCCCGCGAGCTGTGGGTGGACGTGGATGCCACCTTCGGCGCCGACTATGGCCGGGCACTGGGCTACAAGAAAGGCGCGCCGGTCGGCACGCAAAAGGCCAAGGTGGTCTTCGCGGTGGACCAGAAGCAGTTCTGGGACGGTTATGTAGGGTTGGTGACGCTGCCGACGCCGGTCAACATCTTCCGCTGAGTGCGCCGGAACTTGAGGGGCTGTGGTTTAATTGCGCGCCTTTGCCCAGCCCTTCAAGGAATCCGTTGTCGATGAATCAGCCCGCCACCAAAGTCCTGGTCATTGGCTACGTCTGGCCAGAGCCTCGCTCCTCGGCGGCCAGCGGGCACATGATGCAGATTCTGGAGAGTTTCCTGGCCCAAGGCTGGGACATCACCTTCAGCAGCCCGGCGGTCACCGGCGAACACAAGGCCGACCTGCCCGCCCTGGGCATTCGCGAATGCGCGATCGAGTTGAATAACAGCAGTTTCGACGCGTTTATCCAGCAATTGGCTCCGGATATCGTGCTGTTCGACCGTTTCATGATGGAAGAACAGTTCGGCTGGCGCGTGGAAAAATCCTGCCCGAATGCTCTTCGGGTGCTGGAAGCATCCGACCTGCAAAGCCTGCGGGACGCCCGCCACCAGCGCCTCAAGGATTTCCTGAAGGCGCACCCCGAAGCTGATGACTTCGACGCGCTGTTCAGCCGGGACCTGGCCGCCGAATTCGATGACATGGCCGATACCGACCTGGCCAAGCGCGAGATCGCTGCGATCTACCGCTGCGACATCAGCCTGATGATCTCCGACGTGGAAATCCAGTTGCTGACCGAACACTTCAAGGTGCCCGCTGCCCTGCTCCACTGGTGCCCGTTGATGCTGGCGCCGCCCACCGAAGCCTTTGCCCCCTTTGAGGACCGTGCCCACTTCCTGAGCATCGGCAATTTCCGCCATGCGCCGAACTGGGATGCGGTGTTGTGGATGAAGAACAGTGTGTGGCCGCTGATCCGCCAGCAACTGCCCGGCGCTCAACTCCACGTGTACGGCGCCTATACGCCACCCAAGGCCACCGCGCTGCACAACCCGGCCCAGGGCTTCCACGTGATGAATTGGGCCGAGGATGCATTGCAGGTCATGAGCGCTGCGCGTATCTGCCTGGCGCCACTGCGCTTTGGTGCCGGGATCAAGGGCAAGCTGGCCGACGCGATGCTCTGCGGCACACCCAGCGTTACCACACCGATTGGCGCCGAAGCCATGGGCGAACCGTGGCCCGGCGTGGTCGAACACAGCGCCAGTGCACTGGCGGCTGCGGCGGTTGCGTTGTATCAAGACCCGCCACGCTGGACCCAGGCCCAGGAAGATGGCCGGCAGTTACTGGCCCGCCGTTACGCCCACGACCTCCACGGCCCGGCCCTGGTGGAGCGCCTGGAGCAGTGCCGCCGCCAGTTGGCCGAGCACCGTCGGAACAATTTCACCGGCAGCATGCTGCGCCACCACCTGCACAAAAGTACCCAGTACATGGCGCAGTGGATCGAGGCGAAAAACCGTACGCTGTAGACACAGACGCTGGCGAGGTGGCGCGCAAGGGGGCATTATCCTTTTCGCAACCACAATAAAGCGACTGCAGCATGACCCGAGCAGCGAGAATCACCGATCCTTCCTACGAGCTGATGGACGATCACAACGGTCTGTCCATCATCTATCGCCAACACGGCTTCCCGTGCCCGTTGGTGCGCTGGCATTTCCACAAGGAATACGAGCTGCACCTGATCGTTGCCAGCTCCGGCAAGGTGTTTATCGGCGACTACATCGGCAACTTCTACCCGGAAAGCCTGTTCCTCACCGGCCCCAACCTGCCCCACAACTGGATCAGCCAGGTGGCCGAGGACGAAGTGGTGCCCAAGCGCGACATGCTGGTGAACTTCACCGACGAGCTGTTCGACGGCGGCAGCCATGTCTTTGCCGAGCTCAAGACCCTGGCGCCACTGCTGGAACGGGCGCAATACGGCATCGAATTTCGCTGCAAGAAAACCATCGCTCAGGCCATGACCCTGATGCAGCGCATCGAGGACGCCCAGGGCATGGCGCGCCTGGGGCACTTCTTCATCCTGATGGAAGTGCTGAGTGCCTGCGAGGACTACCAACTGCTCTCCGGCGTGACCACGCCGCAACTGGCGGATGAACACAGCATCGACCGCACCAACCGCGCGGTGGACTACATTTTTGCCCACTACGCGCGGGAGTTGTCCCTCGAAGAAGTCGCCGAATACCTCGGCATGAAACCCACCTACTTCTCCCGCGTATTCAAACAAGCCACCGGCCGCACCTTCATCGAATTCGTCAACCGCCTGCGCATCAGCAAGTCCTGCGAGCTGCTGGCCGATGGTGACAAAGCCGTGACCGATGTGTGCTTCGAGTCAGGCTTCAACAACATCTCCAATTTCAACCGCCGCTTCCAGCAGCTCAAGGGCATGACCCCTTCGCACTACCGGCGCCTGGCGGTGCAGCGGTTAACCGAGCAGAACCTCGCCTGAAAACGCGCGTTCCTGTGGGAACCCGCTTGTGTGGGAGCGGGCTTGCTCGCGAATGCAGTGTGTCAGGCAGCGCAAATGTCGGCTGATTCACCGCCTTCGCGAGCAAGCCCGCTCCCACATTTGCATCGCGCTCACGCAGGAAGCCGATCGCTCCCAGCGAATCGTTTCAGCAATTTTCCGCTTCAGTGCAAAAAAGTATCAGTAAAAGTGCTCCCAAGGATTTGTCAGCACGTCAATTGAAGGCTGTAATCAACGCACACTCTTCCAGCTGTCGTGGAAGACACAACAACAATAACTGTCCTTCTGCAGCCCCTGGGCGCAGAAATGGAGTGCGCGATGAAGTTCACAGCCAAAGCTCTGCTTGCCTGCACCTGCATGACCCTCAGCGCCGTCAGTCTTGGCGCGCAAACCCTGACCATTGCCACCGTCAACAACAGCGACATGATCCGCATGCAAAAGCTCTCGAAAACCTTCGAGACCGAGCATCCGGAGATCAAGCTGAACTGGGTGGTACTCGAAGAAAACGTCCTGCGCCAACGCCTCACCACCGACATCGCCACCCAGGGCGGACAGTTCGACGTGTTGACCATCGGCATGTACGAAGCTGCACTCTGGGGCGCCAAAGGCTGGCTGGAACCGATGAAGGACCTGCCTGCTTCCTACGACCTGGACGACGTTTTCCCTTCCGTGCGTGACGGCCTTTCCGTCAAGGGCTCGCTGTACGCGCTGCCGTTCTACGCCGAAAGCTCCATCACCTACTACCGCACCGACCTGTTCAAGGACGCCGGGCTGACCATGCCCGAGCACCCGACCTGGACCCAGATCGGCGAATTCGCCGCCAAACTCACCAACAAGGACAAGGAACAGTACGGCCTGTGCCTGCGCGGCAAGGCTGGTTGGGGCGAGAACATGGCGCTGATCACCACCCTGGCCAACGGCTACGGTGCACGCTGGTTCGATGAGAAGTGGCAGCCGGAATTCAACGGGCCTGAGTGGAAAGACGCGCTGAACTTCTACGTCGACAACATGAAGAAATCCGGCCCGCCGGGCGCTTCCAGCAACGGTTTCAACGAAAACCTGGCGCTGTTCAACAGCGGCAAGTGCGCGATCTGGGTCGACGCCAGCGTCGCCGGCTCGTTCGTCACCGACAAGACCCAAAGCAAGGTGGCTGACCACGTCGGCTTTACCTTTGCCCCGCACGAGAAGACCGACAAAGGTACTTCGTGGCTGTACTCCTGGTCCCTGGGGATTCCAACCAGTTCCAAAGCCAAGGACGCTGCCAAGGTGTTCACCACCTGGGCCACTTCCAAGGAATACAGCCAGTTGGTCGCCAAGACCGACGGGATTGCCAACGTACCGCCAGGTACCCGCAAATCGACCTACAGCGACGAATACATGAAGGCCGCGCCGTTTGCCAAGGTGACGCTGGAATCGCTGAAAGTCGCCGACCCGAAAGACCCGTCGGCCAAGCCGGTGCCGTATGTGGGCATCCAGCTGGTGACCATTCCTGAATTCCAGGCGATTGGTACCCAGGTCGGCAAGTTCTTCTCCAGCGCACTGACCGGTGGCTCCACTGCCGAAAAAGCCCTGGCGGATGCACAGACCTTCACCGAACGCGAAATGAAGCGGGCCGGTTATCCCAAGTAAAGCGGTCTCACCACACTGAATGTGGGAACCCGCTTTATGTAGGAGCCGGGCTTGCCCGCGATGCAGACAACTCGGTCTGTCAGTTTCACCGAGGCGCTCTCATCGCAGGCAAGCCAGCTCCCACATTTGACCGCACTCCGACCCGCATTCCGCATGTACCTGACTGGTCCTGATCACCATGAATACCACCACTGCCCAAGTGCAAACCGCTACGCCGGACAAGCCGCGTAAAAGCCGCCTGATCAACCCCGGCTGGTTCCTCGTCAGCCCCTCGGTGGCCTTGTTGCTGCTGTGGATGATCGTGCCGCTGGGCATGACCCTGTACTTCTCGCTGATTCGCTACAACCTGCTCTACCCCGGCGAAAACCAATTCGTGGGCCTGGAGAACTTCACCTACTTCATCACCGACTCGGGCTTCCTGCCCGGCGCCACCAACACCCTGTTGCTGGTGGGCAGCGTGTTGCTGATCAGCGTAGTGTTTGGCGTATTGATCAGCGCCCTGCTGGAAGCCAGCGAGTTCTTCGGTCGCGGCCTGGTGCGGGTGTTGCTGATTTCACCGTTCTTCATCATGCCCACCGTCGGTGCGCTGATCTGGAAGAACCTGATTTTCCATCCGGTGTCGGGGATCCTCGCCTACGTGTGGAAGCTGTTCGGCGCCCAGCCGGTGGACTGGCTGGCCCATTACCCGTTGCTGTCGATCATTATCATCGTGTCCTGGCAGTGGCTGCCCTTCGCGATCCTGCTGCTGATGACCGCCATGCAGTCCCTCGACCAGGAACAGAAGGAAGCCGCCCGCCTCGACGGTGCCGGCGCCATCGCGATCTTCTGGCACCTGACCCTGCCGCACCTGGCACGTCCGATTGCCGTGGTGGTGATGATCGAAACGATCTTCCTGCTCTCGGTGTTCGCCGAAATCTTCACCACCACCAACGGTGGCCCCGGCTACGCCTCGACCAACCTCGCCTACCTGATCTACAACCAGGCGCTGGTGCAGTTCGACGTGGGCATGGCCTCGGCCGGCGGCTTGATTGCCGTGGTCATCGCCAATATCGCGGCGATCATCCTGGTGCGGATGATCGGCAAAAACCTGACTGACAAGCCTTGAGGGCCGCGCCATGACGCTTCAACAATCCCGCCGCCTGCAAAGCGTGCTGCTCGGCACCCTGGCCTGGGCCATCGCGATCCTGATTTTCTTCCCGATCTTCTGGATGGTGTTGACCAGCTTCAAGACCGAAATCGACGCGTTCGCCACGCCGCCGCAGTTCATCTTCACGCCGACGCTGGAGAACTACCTGCACATCAACGAGCGCAGCAACTACTTCAGCTACGCCTGGAACTCGGTGCTGATTTCCTTCAGCGCCACCGCCCTGTGCCTGCTGATCTCGGTACCGGCCGCCTACTCCATGGCGTTCTACGAGACCAAGCGCACCAAGGGCACGCTGCTGTGGATGCTCTCCACCAAGATGCTGCCGCCGGTGGGCGTACTGATGCCGATCTACCTGCTGGCCAAGAGCTTCGGCCTGCTGGATACACGCATTGCGCTGATCATCATCTACACCCTGATCAACCTGCCGATCGTGGTCTGGATGGTTTACACCTACTTCAAGGACATCCCCAAGGACATCCTCGAAGCCGCCCGCCTGGACGGCGCCACCCTGTGGCAGGAAATGGTCCGGGTGCTGCTGCCGATCGCCAAGGGCGGCCTGGCTTCCACGGTGCTGCTGTCGCTGATCCTGTGCTGGAACGAGGCGTTCTGGTCGCTGAACCTGACCTCGTCCAACGCCGCGCCGCTCACTGCATTGATCGCCTCCTACTCCAGCCCCGAAGGCTTGTTCTGGGCCAAATTGTCTGCCGTGTCGACCCTGGCCTGTGCGCCGATCCTGATCTTTGGCTGGATCAGCCAGAAACAGCTGGTCCGCGGTCTGTCCTTCGGCGCCGTGAAATAACGGCCAAACCACACCTCTGTAGGAGCCGGCTTGCCGGCGATGGCGATCTCAAGGTCGCCGCAAGGCTCAAGGGCCTCATCGCCGGCAAGCCGGCTCCTACAGCTGACGTGTTTGGCTCTAGCGAATAACAACAAGCGGAGGTCCATCATGGCCAACCTGAAAATCAAGAATCTGCAAAAAGGCTTCGAAGGCTTCTCCATCATCAAGGGCATCGACCTTGAGGTGAACGACAAGGAATTCGTGGTGTTCGTCGGCCCGTCGGGCTGCGGCAAATCCACCCTGCTGCGCTTGATTGCGGGCCTTGAAGAAGTCACCGAAGGCACCATCGAGCTGGATGGCCGCGACATCACCGAGGTCACCCCGGCCAAGCGCGACCTGGCAATGGTGTTCCAGACCTACGCCCTGTACCCACACATGAGCGTGCGCAAGAACATGTCGTTTGCCCTGGACCTGGCCGGCGTCGACAAGAAGATTGTTGAGAGCAAAGTCAACGAAGCAGCACGTATCCTGGAGCTGGGCCCTTTGCTTGAGCGCAAGCCAAAGCAGTTGTCCGGCGGCCAGCGCCAGCGTGTCGCCATTGGCCGTGCGATTGTGCGTAACCCGAAGATCTTCCTGTTCGATGAACCGCTGTCCAACCTCGATGCCGCCCTGCGGGTGCAGATGCGCCTGGAGCTGTCGCGCCTGCATAAAGAGCTGCAAGCCACGATGATCTACGTGACCCACGACCAGGTCGAAGCCATGACCCTGGCCGACAAGGTTGTCGTACTCAACAGCGGCCGCGTGGAACAGGTGGGCTCGCCGCTGGAGCTGTATCACCAGCCGGCCAACCTGTTTGTGGCAGGCTTTTTGGGCACGCCGAAAATGGGTTTCCTCAAGGGCAAGGTCACTCGCGTTGACCCACAGAGCTGCGAAGTCGAACTGGACGCCGGCGGCCGCATCAGCCTGCCCCTGAGCAGCGCGACCTTGAGCGTCGGCAGCGCCGTGACCCTGGGCATTCGCCCGGAGCACCTGGAAATCGCCGCGCCGGGGCAAGCCACCCTGACCGTCACCGCCGACGTCGGCGAGCGCCTCGGCAGCGACACCTTCTGTCACGTGATTACCGCCAGCAAAGAGCCGTTGACCCTGCGGATCCGTGGCGACATGGCCAGCCAGTATGGCGAGACCCTGCAGCTGTACCTGGACCCGACCCAATGCCATCTGTTCGACGCTGAGGGTGTTGCCGTGGCCCGCCCACTGCGCGCCGCCGCCTGATTTCGCGAGAATTTCCCGATGAAACTGAACAAGCAAAACCTCACGCAACTGGCGCCCGAAGTGCAACTGCCGGCCTATGCGATTGCCAATACCAGCCAGGGCATCGCGCACATCGGCGTTGGCGGGTTTCACCGCGCCCACCAGGCGTATTACACCGATGCCTTGATGAATACCGGCGTGGGCCTGGACTGGAGCATTTGCGGCGTGGGCCTGCGGGCTGAAGACCGCAAGGCCCGGGACGACCTGGCCGGCCAGGACTACCTGTTCACCCTGTATGAACTGGGCGACACCGACGACACCGAAGTGCGCGTGATCGGCTCCATCAGCGACATGCTGCTGGCCGAAGACGGTGCCCAGGCGTTGATCGACAAGCTGGCCAGCCCGCAGATTCGCATCGTCTCGCTGACCATCACCGAAGGCGGCTACTGCATCGACGACAGCAACGGCGAGTTCATGGCCCACCTGCCGCAGATCCAGCATGACCTGGCCAACCCGGGCTCGCCGAAAACCGTGTTCGGGTTTATCTGCGCGGCGTTGACCCAGCGCCGGGCGGCCGGGGTGCCGGCATTTACCGTAATGTCCTGCGATAACCTGCCCCACAACGGCGCCGTGACCCGCAAGGCGTTGCTGGCCTTCGCCGCGCTGCATGACGCTGGCCTGCACGAGTGGATCAAGGCCAACGTGAGCTTCCCGAATGCGATGGTCGACCGCATCACGCCAATGACCAGCACCGCGCACCGCCTGCAACTGCATGACGATCACGGCATCGACGACGCCTGGCCGGTGGTCTGCGAGCCGTTTGTGCAATGGGTGCTGGAAGACAAGTTCGTCAACGGCCGCCCGGCGTGGGAAACCGTAGGCGTGCAGTTCACCGATGACGTGACACCGTATGAAGAGATGAAGATCGGCCTGCTCAACGGCAGCCACCTGGCATTGACGTACCTGGGCTTCCTGAAGGGCTATCGCTTCGTCCACGAGACCATGAACGACCCGTTGTTCGTGGCCTACATGCGCGCCTACATGGACCTGGACGTCACGCCCAACCTGGCGCCGGTTCCGGGTATCGACCTGACCGAATACAAGCAGACCCTGGTGGACCGCTTTTCCAACCAGGCGATTGCCGACCAGCTGGAGCGCGTGTGTTCCGATGGTTCGTCGAAGTTTCCCAAGTTCACCGTACCCACCATCAACCGCCTGATTGCCGATGGTCGCGAGACCGAGCGTGCTGCGCTGGTGGTGGCGGCCTGGGCGCTGTACTTGAAAGGCGTGGATGAGAATGGGGTGATCTACCGCATTCCAGACCCTCGCGCCGAGTTTTGCCAGGGGCTGGTGACGGAAGATGCGTTGATCAGCAAGCGGCTGCTGGGGGTGGAAGAGATTTTTGGTACGGCTATTCCCAACTCGCCCGAGTTTGTGGCAGCGTTTGAGCGGTGTTTCGAGAGCCTGCAGGATGTGGGTGTGAGCAAAACGCTGGAGCGGCTGCTCGCCAATCTCAACTGACGGAACCGAATCAAAAATGTGGGAGCGGGCTTGCTCGCGAAAGCGGTGGATCAGTCAATATTTGCATAACTGACACACCCTATTCGCGAGCAAGCCCGCTCCCACATTGACCGAGTTCTCCATAACAATAGGCTGAGCGACCTACCATGACCCAGCAAAACCTCTACCTCGGCATCGACTGCGGCACCCAGGGCACCAAGGCCATTGTCCTCGACGCCAGCAGCGGCAAAGTCCTGGGCCTGGGCGCCGCCAGCCACACGCTGATCAGCGGTGCCAACGGCCGCCGCGAACAGCACACCCAGGAGTGGCTGGACGCGTTTACCGAAGCCACTCACCGCGCCTTGCAACAGGCCGGGGTGGACGGCCAGGACATCCTCGCCATCGGCGTTTCCGGCCAGCAACACGGCCTGGTGTTGCTGGATGACCAAGGCCAGGTGCTGCGCCCCGCCAAGCTGTGGTGTGACACCGAAACCGCGCCGGAAAATGATCGCCTGCTGCAACACCTGGGCGGTGAAAGCGGCTCCCTGGAACGCCTCGGCGTGGCCATCGCGCCGGGCTACACCGTGTCCAAGCTGCTGTGGACCCGCGAACAGCACCCGGAGGTGTTCGCACGCATCGCGCATATCCTGCTGCCCCACGACTACCTCAACTACTGGCTCACCGGCCGCGCCTGCGCCGAATACGGCGATGCCTCCGGCACCGGCTATTTCAACGTGCGCACCCGTGAATGGGACCTGGCACTGTTGCGCCACATCGATCCCGACGGGCGCCTGGAAGCTGCGCTGCCCGAATTGATCGAGGCCAACCAGCCAGTGGGCACCATCCTGCCAGCCATCGCCGAGCGCCTGGGCATCAACCCGAATGCGCGGGTGTCCAGCGGCGGCGGCGACAACATGATGGGCGCCATCGGCACCGGCAATATCGCCCCCGGCGTGATCACCATGAGCCTGGGTTCATCCGGTACCGTGTACGCCTTTGCCGATCAGGCCAACGTCAGCCCGCAGGCGTCGGTGGCGACTTTCTGTTCATCCAGCGGCGGCTGGCTGCCGTTGATCTGCACCATGAACCTGACCAACGCCACCGGGGTCATCCGCGAGCTGTTCGACCTGGACCTGGCGGCGTTCAACGCGCTGGTGGCCCAGGCACCGATCGGCGCCGACGGCGTGAGCATGCTGCCGTTCCTCAATGGCGAGCGGGTGCCCGCCCTGCCCCACGCCACCGGCAGCCTGCACGGCCTGACCATGACCAATCTGACCCGCGCCAACCTGTGCCGCGCCGTGGTCGAAGGCACTACCTTCGGCTTGCGCTATGGCCTGGACCTGCTGCGCCAGACCGGCCTGCAGAGCCAGAGCATCCGCCTGATCGGCGGCGGCTCGAAAAGCCCGGTGTGGCGGCAGATGGTCGCGGATATCATGAACACCGAAGTGGTCTGCACCGAACAAAGCGAAGCCGCAGCCCTGGGTGCGGCAATCCAGGCCGCGTGGTGCCAGTCCGGTGAAAGCCTGGCGCAGTTGTGCCAGCGCTGCGTTAGCGTCGACGCAGCCAGCCGCACACTGCCGGATGCCGGCAGCGTCAGCGCCTACCAGCAGGCTTATGAGCGTTATCAACAGCACGTGGCATCCCTTTAAGAGCGAACGAATATGTATTTGGTATGTGGCGAAGCGCTGTTTGATTTTTTCAGCGAGGACGATGCCAGCGGCAAGGCATCCAGGGTCAATTACAAGGCGATTGCCGGCGGCTCGCCGTTCAACGTCGCGGTAGGCTTGCGTCGACTGGGAATCGACGCGGGCTTTTTCGCCGGGATCTCCGACGACTACCTGGGCCGACGCCTGTTGCAGGTGCTCAAGGACGAAGGCGTGGGCGAGGATTACCTCGTGGAATTCTCAGCGCCCACCACCCTGGCAATGGTCGCAGTGGGTGCCAATGGCTCACCGCAATACAGCTTTCGCGGTGAAGGTTGCGCCGACCGCCAGTTGCAACTTGAGCATCTACCGGCGTTGGGCGACGAAGTGCGTGGCGTACACATCGGCTCGTTCTCACTGGTGGTGCAGCCGATTGCCGACACCCTGCTGGCCCTGGTACGCCGGGAAAGCGGCAAGCGCCTGATCAGCCTCGACCCCAACGTACGCCTGAACCCGGAGCCGGATATCGAGCTGTGGCGCGCCCGCGTGGCCGAGCTGGTCAAGCATGCCGACCTGATCAAGGTCAGTGACGAAGACCTGCACCTGCTCTACCCCGGCCAAACCCCGGAAAGTGTCCTGCAAGGCTGGTTGCAGCACCGTTGCCAGCTGGTGTTCCTGACCCGCGGCGGCGACGGCGCCACGGTGTTCAGCCGCCAGCACGGCAGCTGGTCGGCGCCAGCGGTCAAGGTGGTCATGGCGGACACGGTTGGGGCTGGCGATACCTTCCAGGCCGCGTTGATTGCCTGGCTGACCGAGCAGCAACTGGACTCGGTGGAGGGCCTGCAACAGCTGACCCGGGAGCAGATCAGCAGCATGCTCACCTTCGCTATCCGCGCCGCGGCACTCACCTGCAGCAAGACCGGTCCGGACCTGCCCTATCGTCGTCAGTTGGACTGACAAATACGCGGCAAAAAAATCAATATGCCACTATGTAAGCCACGTATCACGTGGCTTACAGCCCTGCGGTTATCTGTCCGAAAATTCTGCATTGTGTAGAAAACTGTACTAAACCCAAGAAACATGTGCAGTTTTTATAACAAAAACAGGGCAGGATCCATGCGCAATAAACGGCCTTTTCAGCCTCGCGCCGTGTTGGCTGTCGGCATCCTCTCACTGCATTACCTGGCCCCCCAACAAGCCCTGGCGGCTTGCGTGCTCACCCCGGGTCCTGGCAACGATGCCTACACCTGCGACAGCGGGAGCAGTCCGACTGGGCTTACGGACCTTGCCGGCAATAACACCCTGACCCTGCCCGCAGGCGGCACGGGCACCATCAACGGCAATATCACTTTCGGCGCCGGCACTGATTTCGTCGACATGAACTCCGGGCGCATTGTCGGGAGTATCACCCAGGGCGACGGTGCCGATCGCTTCCAAATCAGCGCCGGCACCGTGACCGGTGCGGTTTCCCAGGGCAACGGCATCGATGATTTCGTGATGAGCGGCGGGCAGATCCAGTCCCTGGCCCAGGGCGATGGCCGCGACACGTTCCTGATGACCGGCGGCACCATCGTCGGCGCCTTCGAGGATGGCGACGTGGCCCGGCAAACCGCAGGCACCATCGGCCGGGTCGACATGAAGCTCGACAACAACATCTACGACATGTCCGGCGGGTCGATCCTCGGCAACCTGGTGACCGGTTTCGGCACGGATACCATCATCGTCTCCGGCGGCAGCATCGGCGGCAATATCAGCACCAGTGGCGGCAACGACAGCATTACCGTCAGTGGCGGCGTGATCAACGGCGAGATCCGCGCCAGTGTCGGCAACGACACACTCAACTGGCTCAATGGCGGCCAGATCAGGTCCGCGGTGCTGATGGGCGATGGCGACGACACCGCGCTGCTCAGCGGCCTCAACGAAAACCTGCTCGGCACTACGCCTTCGATTGACGGCGGCCTGGGCAACGACCAACTGACCTTCGACAACACCACTTCCAGCACCGCCGCCCGCTATATCGGCTGGGAAACGGTCAACCTCAACAACAACTCGCGTTTCGACCTGGCCGGCGACTTTTTCCTCGGCGACAGTGCCAGCAATACCGGCACCTTCAACATCGATGGCAGCAGCACCCTGGGCGTGACGCAAGGCAGTATCCGCCCCTACACCGCAGGCGCACTGGCCACCCTGAATAATGCCGGCACCATCGACATGACCAGCCGCAGCAACAGCGCCACCGATACGTTGACGGTGTACGGCAACTACGTCGGCAACAATGGGCAGCTTTGGTTGCAAACCGTACTGGGCGACGAGAACTCGGCCACCGACAAACTGGTTGTGTCTGACGGGACCATCAGCGGGCACACACAAATGACCGTGAGCAATCTCGGCGGCCTGGGCGGTCTCACGCAAAACAGCGGGATCGAAGTGGTGCAAGCCCTCAACGGCGCCACCAGCAGCACCGATGCGTTTGCCCTGAAAGGCTCGGTATCCGCCGGAGCTTATGAGTATCTGCTGTTCAAAGGGGGTGTCACCGCCGGCACGGAAAATAACTGGTACTTGCGTTCGTCGGTGGTCGCCGTGCAGCCACCGGTGGTGCCACCTGTCCCGCCGACGCCACCGGTGGTGGTGCCCGTGCCGCCGATCCCGCCAGTGCCGCCCGTGGTCGCGCCGGATGAACCGCCCGTGGAGCCACCGACCGCGCAACCCGTCGCACCGGTCGAGCCCCCTGCTCCACCGCCCAGCCAGGTCGCGGCTGCCACCTCGCCGGAGTCGGCAGCGAGCAACCCGGTGTTGCCTGCCGCCATCGCCGGGGCCGAGCCGATCCCGTTGTATCGCCTGGAGGTGCCGGTGTACTCGGTGGTCGTCCCGGCCGCGCAGTTGATGACCCTGCAAGCCCTCGGCACCTTCCACGACCGCCAGGGCGAACAAAGCCTGCTCAGCGAGACCGGACCGGTTCCGGCGGGCTGGGGCCGTGCCTATGGCAGTGACTTCAACAAGAGCTGGTCGGGTACGGTATCGCCGAGCTTCGACGGTTCCATCAAGGGCTATCAAGTGGGCCATGACCTCTACGCCTCCGAGACCAGCGGCGGACAGCTCCAGCGTTTCGGCCTGTTCATCGGCCAAAGCCGCCTGCAAGGTGACATCAAGGGCTTTTCAATGGGCTTCCAGGACAACCGCTCCGGGCGGGTCAAGCTGGATGGCGATAACTTCGGCGCCTACTGGACCCTCACCGATCCCAAGGGCTGGTACGTTGACCTGGTGGCCATGGGCACGCGCTTCGACGGTGACAGCAAGTCCGACCGTGACGTGAAGATCGACAACAAGGGCCACGCCCTGGCCCTCTCGGCGGAAGCCGGCTACCCGATTACCGTCTCCGAACACTGGGTGGTGGAACCCCAGGTGCAGGTGATCAACCAGCAGATTGACATGGACCACCAGAATGACGGCATCTCCAAGGTTTCATTCGACTCCCAGGACTACTGGACCGGCCGCCTCGGTGCACGCCTGAAGGGGCGTTACCTGGTGCAGAACACCCCGATCGAACCGTATGTACGAGCCAACGCCTGGCGCACCTTCGGTGGCAGTGACACGGTGACCTACGACGACGTGGACCGGATTAAAACCGATCACAAGTCATCCACTGCCGACCTCGGTGTGGGCGTTGTCGCCAAGTTGTCGTCCACTGTCAGCGTGTACCTGGCGGCGGACTACAACACCCAACTGGACAGCAACACGCTGGAGGGTTTCAGCGGTAACGCCGGGGTACGCATGAGCTGGTAGGCTCACGCCTCCCGGGGGCAGGTAACCGCGCGGGCAACGATGGCGCCCACCACCGCACCCGCTATCGGTGCCGCCCAGAATAGCCACAACTGCATCAGGTATTCCCCGCCGGCAAACAATGCCGGCCCGGTGCTGCGCGCCGGGTTGACCGAGGTGTTGGTGACGGGGATGGCCACCAGGTGAATCAGCGTCAGGGTCAGGCCAATGGCAATCGGCGCAAACCCGACAGCCGCACCCGGGCCGGTGACACGCATGATGATGAACACAAAAAAGAACGTCGCCACCGCCTCGACCACCAACGCGGCCAGCAGGCTGTACTGCCCGGGGCTCAATTGGCCATAGCCGTTGGCGGCGAAAGCACCCACTTCAAACCCCGGGCGGCCACTGGCGATCAGCGCCAACACGGCGGCGGCGACAATCGCACCGGCCACCTGGGCAATGATGTACGGCACCACGTCCCCCCCCGGCATCCGGCGTCCCACCCACAAGCCGATAGTCACCGCCGGGTTGAAGTGCGCACCGGAAATACTGCCCACCGCGTAGGCCATGGTCAGCACCGTCAAGCCAAAGGCCAGGGCGACACCGGCAAAGCCGATCCCAAGCTCCGGAAACGCCGCGGCCAGTATCGCGCTGCCGCACCCGCCGAAGGTCAACCAGAACGTCCCAAGAAATTCTGCTGCGATTTTCTTTTGCAAACCAACTCCACCCAATGCCAACGCCATCCGATTGATGGACCCGGCGGCGACGTTAGCAAGCGGGGTTAACCGGCTCGTATCAGACTTTTCCGGTTAAAGCGCGCGAGATATCGACGGTGCTGAAGATGAAGCTTTTGTCAGTAAAGCCTCACTTAATCGATGGTTAATCCCCCGGGACGACAGTTGAATCGACCGCACTCGCACGGCTCCAGCCGTTGCCCAAGCGGCCGCGGCTCATCACGTTGTTGAGCCTGCGAACGACTTGCGGAGAAACACCATGAAACTGCGTACGTTAATGCTCGGCGCTGCACTGGCCCTGACGGCTGTAACGGGGATGGCGCAGGCTGACACCGCACCCGTCATCACGCCTTACCACTACGGCGAGAAGATGGATGTGCAGAAGGTACTTGCCATGCACGAACCCGACACCAATGTCTGCAAAGTGATCAATGCCGATATCAAGTTCGTGGACAGCCAAGGGAAAGTCCAGGACGTGGGTTATCGCAAAATGTCCGAGGCGTGTGATTTCCAGAACTGATGTGATTGCAGCGCCGTTGCAGGGGTGAGCGAGCTCGCTCCTGCGGTCGCCAGGCGTTACCCTTGCCGGCCGCTTCACGGCCGAAAGGATCAAGGAAACGGCGTTGGGCCTGGCATTTATCCAGGCCCGCAAGTCTTCACTGACTGAAGCTCAACCGTCCGTTTAATAGAAAGGACGTGCGCCGGCTCGTTTGAGGGCCGGGGCCTGGGTGTGGGTATGCTTGAGGTCTTCACGCAACTCGGTAATCAAGTTGCAGATCGCCCGACTGCTGTCGAGCTTGTTGGCGCAAATGCCGGTGACCACCAGGTCGACCCGGTCATGATCGATCTCGTGATAGACCTTGACCGTCAGCGAGGCGTCCGACGCCTTGGTGACTTCACAGCGCTTGGGCAGAAAACTTCCTTCAATGATGCCGCGTAGTTCCAGATCCGAAAGCATGGCCGACCTCTCCTTTTATGAGATTGCCAATCGATTGTTATCAATATTCTTATTGCTGGCGACCGTGATGAGACGTTCACCTTTTTGCGCCTTGCCAGCCCTGGCAGACGGCTTCACGTACCCAGCCTACTAGGCCGTTCAGAGTTGCGTTGGATCCTTTCCTCATAAGCGACAACGTTACTTATATAAGTTACGTGGCAGACCGCCATTAACCCGTTCGTTTGGGGATCAACAGCGACATTTGTTGCTCATTCAGAGTTGTAACAGGATCTTATGAAGCATTAAACATGCCGTCGGGCATGGCCTACCAAGGCCCAGGAAAATCGGCATATTCGAACAAAGTACCTGCCGCCGACTCATGCATCCTGCAACAAGCACCGGTTGGCGTCATGCAAATTGAAAGACTGTAAAAACAAGCGCCTTCCCGAAACTATTTCCAGCGGAAATAAACACCCTCCAAACGGGTGGCTGCGACTAACATTAAATTTTCATTAGATTAAACGTTTAATCTGCTTGAGCCGCCACTCGTTCGGCAACATGTCGCAAACTATCAAAGTTAATATTGGCCCCCGAGTTGATCGCCACCCATGTTTGTCCCTGGATCCCGGTCTTCGCGACATGCTTGCGGATACCCGCCACCGCCAGCGCCCCCGAAGGTTCGGTAATTGATCGCGTATCGTCGTAGATCAGCTTGATGGCGCTGCACAGTTCGTCATTGCTGACGGTGATCACCTCATCCACGTGGTGTCGGCAGATTTCAAAACCATGGGCGCCTATCTGGGCCACGGCAGTCCCGTCGGCGAAGCTGTCGACACTTGGCAGCACCACCCGGCTCCCTGCGCGCAAGGCTGCCAGCAGGCAACTGGAGCCTTCGGGCTCGACGCCGACGATGTGCACTTCGGGGCGCAGGTATTTGACGTAGGCCGCGATACCGGCGATCAATCCGCCGCCGCCCACGGGGACAAAGATCGCGTCCAGCGGGCCCTGCTGTTGGCGCAGCACTTCCATGCCCACGGTGCCCTGCCCGGCAATCACGTCCGGGTCGTCGAATGGCGAGACAAAGGTACTGCCGGTGGCCTCGGCCAGTTGCAACGCGTGGGCCAGGGCAAATGGAAAGCTCGCCCCGTGCAACACCGCCTCGCCGCCTCGGGAGCGCACACCCAACACTTTCAACTCCGGGGTGGTGCACGGCATGACAATCGTCGCCTTGATCCCCAACTCCCGCGCCGCCAATGCCACGCCCTGGGCATGATTACCCGCAGAAGCAGTGATCACGCCCCGCGCCTTTTGCTCGGTACTGAGCTGCATCAGTTTGTTGTAGGCGCCTCGAATCTTGAAGGAAAAGGTCGGTTGCAGGTCTTCGCGCTTGAGCAGGATCTGATTGCCCAGCAATGCCGACAGCGCCGGCGCCACCTGCAACGGCGTACGCACCGCCAGGTCGTAGACCGGGGCGGCCAGGATCTTCTTCACGTAGTGCTCAAGCAATCCCGAATCCTGGGGCTGGCTCGCGGGGCGGGTACTCATGGATGTCTCCTGGGTGTTTGCAGGGCCCTGAAGACGGAAAAACAAAACCCGCCTCTAGGGCGGGTTTGGGTACAGCCGAGCGCTATCCCGCCAAATGAGGAATGGCGGTAATAATGCTTGGCTGGCAACGAAAGGTTTGAAATGTCATGAATCAAAATTAACCGGCGCCACCGGGCAAGTCAATGGCGAAACGCCAGGCTTTACGTAGAGCATACGAAACGTATACGCTTTGTATATCAACTCGACACAGTGAAGCTCATGGGCATCGTCAAGATCACCGACCAATTGCACGAACAACTCCGTCTGGCCAGCGCCACCATGGACCGTTCCATCAACGCCCAGGCCGAGTTCTGGATCAAGATCGGCCTGCTCGCCGAACTCAATCCACACCTGGCCTATAACGACCTGATCAACAAACTGTTGCTGGACAAGCCCGACCTGATCCGGGGGCGCAGCGAATGATCAAGACCACCGAACAACTTGCCGTGATGCGCGAATCCGGCCGCCTGTTGGCCCAGGTGTTTACCATGCTCGACGGTTTTGTCGCCGCCGGCCAGTCGACCCTGGAGATCGACAGCGCGGTGGAAGCCTTCATCCGCAATGACCTGCAATCGCGACCGGCGAGCCTGGGCCAGTACGACTATCCCTTCTGCATCAATACCTCGATCAACGAGGTGGTGTGCCATGGCATGCCCAGCGCCAAGGCCGTGCTCAAGGACGGCGACATCGTCAACATCGACATCACCCTGGAGAAAGGCGGCTATATCGCCGACTCCAGCAAGATGTACATGATCGGCAATGTCTCGCCCAAGGCCCGGCGCCTGGTGGAAATGACCTTTGAAGCGATGTGGGCCGGCATCCGCCAGGTCAAGCCCGGCGCACGCCTGGGGGATATCGGCTACGCCATCCAGAACCATGCCCAGAGCAACGGCTACAGCGTGGTGCGTGAATATTGCGGGCATGGCATTGGCCGCGAGATGCACGAGGACCCACAGGTCCTGCACTTCGGCCGCCCCGGTACCGGGCTCGAACTGCGTGAAGGCATGGTGTTTACCATTGAGCCGATGCTCAACCAGGGCAGCGCCAAGGTGCGCAGCTTGAAGGATGGCTGGACGGTGGTGACGCGGGACAACAGCTTGTCGGCACAGTGGGAACATACGGTGGCGGTGACGCAGGATGGGTTTGAGGTGCTGACGTTGCAGCCGGACGTCTGAATGGCGCACATCCCCTGTGGGAGCGGGCTTGCTCGCGAAAGCGGTGTGACAGTCGCCATCTACAGTGACTGATCCACCGCTTTCGCGAGCAAGCCCGCTCCCACATTTAGACCTCAGTGATATTCAGGATTTTAGTCATACTGCCTTGTCGCCACTCCCCGCAATCCGCTTCAACCCCAGCACCATCAACCCCGCCCCGAGTCCCATCGCTGCCATGAACAACGGGTACGAAATCCACCACGGCGTGCCCGCCGTCATCATGCTGAACTCCGACATCCCGCCCACGCTGGCGATCAGGTTCAACGGCAGGAACACCACGTTGATCAGCGTCAGCTTGCGCAGCAGGTTGTTCATGCTGTTGTTCATCAGGTTGCCCCGGGCGTCGATCAGCCCGGAGAACACGTTGGAGTAAATCTCCGCCTGCTTGTAGCACTGGTTGTTCTCGATAATCAGGTCATCGATCAGGCCCAGTGTTTCAGCGCTGAAATGTTCCTTTTCCCCATGGTTGCGCAGGCGCGTCAGCACCGCGCCGTTGCTGTGCAGGGCGTTGATGTAATAGATCAGGCTTTCGCTGAGGTTGAACATCTGCATCAGGTGGCGATTGCTCATCGATGCATTGAACTGCTGCTGCAGTTCCCGGGCGACCATCTTGATCACCTTGAGGTGGCCCAGGTAGTGATGGATGTTGTTGAGCAGCAAGTCCAGCAACACATCAAGCGGCGTGCGCAATGGCCGGCGCGCACCCAGCCCGGAGAGCTGGCTGTCGTCGGTGGCGATCACCAGGAGTTGGTCCCCGGAAAACAGCAGGCCGCAGGACGCCACTTCAAACACCAGGTTGCCGCCGCCCGAATAGTTCTCCGGGCGCTTCCAGATCAGGAACAGGTTATCGGGGTGGAACTCGATGCGCGACACTTCGTCCGGGTCCAGCGCCGAGGCCAGGGCATGTTCATCGAGCTTGTAGCAGTCGCGCAGGTACTTGCGCTCGTGGGGGTCAGGATTGCTGAACAGCAAGACATCCCCGCCGTCCCCCAGGCTGTTGTACAACTTGCCATCGGTTAATTCAAAGCGCTGGATCATCGCGCGTCACCACACCTGGCCTTGACGCTTCAACTCCAGGCGTCGCACGAACTCTTCCAGTACCAGGGAATACAAGTCGTCTTGCAGGTAGGCATCTTCGATGCCGGCGTCCATGTTGGGGTTGTCGTTGACCTCGATTACCACCACCTTGTCGCCGCACTGCTTGAGGTCTACGCCGTACAGGCCGTCGCCGATCAGGTTGGCGGTTTTTACCGCCAGTTCCACCACCGCCTTGGGGGCTTCGTGAACCGCCAGGGTGCGGCACTCGCCGTTGATGTCCTGGCCGATGGCCTTGTGGTTGTAGATCTGCCAATGCCCCTTGGACATGAAGTACTGGCAGGCAAAGATCGGTTTGCGGTTGAGGACGCCGATGCGCCAGTCGTACTCGGTGTAGAAAAATTCCTGGGCCAGCAGCAACACGGAATGCTCGAACAGTTCGGCGGTGGCGGTCAGCAGCGCTTGCTGGCTTTCGACCTTGATCACGCCGCGGGAGAAACACCCGTCGGGGATCTTCAGCACCAGCGGGAAGCCGAGGCGCTCACCCACCCTTTCGAAATCTTCGGGTCGCTCCTTGTAGAGAATTTCGGTGGCGGGCATGCCCAGTTGATGGCTTTTCAGCAGGTCCGTGAGGTAGACCTTGTTGGTACAGCGCAGGATCGAGGCCGGGTCGTCCATCACCACCAGCCCTTCGCTTTCGGCCTTTTTCGCGAAGCGGTAGGTGTGGTTGTCGACGCTGGTGGTCTCGCGGATCAGCAGGGCGTCGTATTCGGCCAGGCGGGCGTAGTCCTTGCGTTCGATCAGTTCCACGTCGATGCCGAGCCCCTTGCCGACCCGGACGAAATTTTCCAGGGCGCGGGCGTTGGACGGCGGCAGTTGTTCCTGCGGGTCGTGCAGGATCGCCAGGTCATAGCGGGCCAGACGGCGGGAGCGCGGTTGACGCCAGATCTTGCGGCTGAAGTTGTCCAGGGCATTCGCGAATTGGTCTTCCTGGTCATCACGCAACTTGTGCAATACGCCAGACTTGATGCCTTCGATGTGCCAGCCGTTATTCTTGCGAAACTCAACTAACAGGATCGGGCAGGGAAACGCTTCAAACAATTGGCGGGCCAGATCCTGCAAGGGTTCAATATTGGTCCGGCCAAAGTAAAGTGTCAGGGTAAAGCCTTCAGTGTTGCTGTAGAGATGATGACTCAAGGCTTTATCGAGGGTTTTATCCAGGTCATCCAGGGCCAGGCCGTACAGGGACTTTTTCGTCAGTTCGCTGATGGTGCGCACCGACGGAATCACCTTGTGCCCCCGCGCCTCGGCCAGCAGCGAGCAGTAATAGCCGTGCCCCAGGTACTTGTAGCTGCGGCACAGGTTGATCACCTGCACGCGCTTGCCCGTCTCGTTTTCCCGGGTTTGCTCAAGGTATTCCTGGGCGGTGACGATGTCTTCGCTGGGGAAGTACGAGGCCCAGTCTTCCTTGCGCTCGACAATGATCACGACTTGACTTGCACTCTTGGGAGGGCTGGAAAAATAACCGTTGGAAGTTATTGTCGCCGCCACTGTTTGCTCGGATACTTCACGCCAATGACCTTGTACCGCTGACATATTGATTGATCCGCTTTAGAGAACTAGACCTTTTCTATTAAGCACGATCTTTTAGAGAAGTCCCGTTTCGTTACGCAACTTTTACGGCGGTCACATGGCTCTTTCCTTTCGCGTTGCAACACCCGATGACGTGCCTGCATTGGTGGCATTGGAACAGCACTGTTTCACCACGGACCGGCTCTCCACCCGCAGCTTCCAGTGGATGGTCAGTCGCGCCCACGGGCAACTGCTGGTGGCAGAAAAACACGGCGAATTGCTGGGCTACGCCCTGGTGTTGTTCCACCGTGGCACCTCGCTGGCGCGCCTGTACTCCATCGCCATCGCCGAGTCTTCCCGGGGCCTGGGCCTGGGCAAACAACTGCTGACGCGCATCGAAGCCTGTGCGGTGGAGCATGACTGCGCCTACCTGCGCCTGGAAGTGCGTACCGACAACCCCGGCGCCATCGCCCTGTATGAGCGCAACGGCTACCGGCGCTTTGCCCTGGTCAACGACTACTACGAAGACCACGCCCCTGCCCTGCGCCTGGAGAAACGCATCCTCCAGCACCAGGACGCGCGCGCCTTGAGCGTGCCCTATTACCAGCAAACCACCGACTTCACCTGCGGCGCCGCCAGCCTGCTGATGGCCATGGGTGCCCTGGAACCTGCGCGGGTGGCCCAGCGCCGGGAAGAACTGCAGATCTGGCGCGAGGCAACCACCGTATTCATGACCGCCGGACAT
Organism: Pseudomonas sp. IPO3774; assembly: GCF_013386835.1. Taxonomy (NCBI): domain Bacteria; kingdom Pseudomonadati; phylum Pseudomonadota; class Gammaproteobacteria; order Pseudomonadales; family Pseudomonadaceae; genus Pseudomonas; species Pseudomonas sp. IPO3774. The sequence continues at coordinate 99,200 of NZ_JACAQY010000062.1, read as the reverse complement.
GGCGGCTGCAGCCCCCAGGGTTTGGCGCTGGCCGCCTGGCGCCGGGGCTTTCGCGTGCGCATGCAGGTCAATGTCAGCGGACCGTTGTTTCTCGACGGGGTACGTGATCAGCATAAAAAAGACGTCATGCGTTTGGTGCATGACGCCTTCGAGGAAGAGTTGGCCTTGAGCGACGTTGAGCAAGTGCTCGGCGGCCCGCTGGATTTACCCCAGGTGCTGCGCGAAGGCGGCCAGCCGCTGGTGTTGATCAGCAGCTACCGCCTGACCCGCTCCAAGTCGCCCCACTGGGTAATCGTCACCGACTGCGACGAAGACTTCGTGTACCTGCACGACCCGGACGTGGATCACAGCCAGCACCGCCAGCCCATGGACTGCCAGCATCTGCCGGTCAGCCATGGGGAGTTCGAGCGAATGTGCCGGTTCGGCAATAACAAATTGCGGGCAGCGGTGGTGGTGTTCAGGCGACTTGCTTGATCCCGGCCTTGGCTTCCAGTTCGCGCACCAGCGGTAATACACGCTTGCCGAAGTATTCCACTTCTTCCTGAAAGTGCAGGAAGCCGGCCAGTATCAGGTCCACGCCGACCGCCTTCAAGGCGACGATGCGCTCGGCAATCTGCTGCGGGGTGCCGATCAGGTTGGTCTTGAAGCCGTCGTTGTATTGCACCAGATCCTCGAAGGTCGACTTGGCCCAGTTGCCCTCACCTTCCGGTGACGCCTTGCCCGCCTGTTTCGCCGCATCGCCAAACGCGTTGACGGCTTCCGGGTCGGCCTGCTCGATGATTTGCGCGAGCACGGCGCGGGCTTCTTCCTCGGTGTCGCGAGCGATCACAAACGCATTCACACCGACTTTCACCGAATGGTTATTGGCCGCCGCCTTGGCGCGAATGTCATCGACCTGGGCCTTGATGCCTTCCGGGGTATTGCCGTTGGTGAAGTACCAGTCCGACACCCGTGCCGCCATGTCCCGCGCGGCCCGCGAACTGCCACCCTGGAAGATTTCCGGGTGGGGCTCGCCCAGTGGCTTGGGCTTGAGGCTGTAGTTGTCGAAGCGGTAGAAATCACCCCGGAAGGTGAAGTTGTCCTGGGTCCAGATGCCTTTCAGGGCGCGGATGAATTCCTCGGAGCGGCGATAACGCTCGTCATGCTCCAGCCAGTGTTCGCCGATGGCCTGGAACTCGCCCTTGAACCAGCCGCTGACGATATTGACGGCAACGCGGCCGTTAGTGAGTTGGTCGATGGTTGCCAGTTGCTTGGCCGCCAGCGCAGGTTGCCAGGGGCCTGGCAGGATTGCCGCGATCACCTTGAGCTTAGTGGTGGCCGCCAGCAACGCGTGGCTGAACGCGACCGACTCATGCTGGTATTCGGCGCCATAACCGGCGGTGAAACGAATCTGTGTCAGGGCGTATTCAAAGCCGGCTTCTTCAGCCAACTGCGCCAGCTTGCGGTTGTAGTCGATGCCCCAGTGGGTGCGCTGTTCGATCTTGCTGACCACCAGCCCTCCGCTGACGTTGGGCACCCAGTAGGCAAATTTGACGGCTTGCTGACTCATTGGACTGTACCTCGCGGATTGGCATGTACGAGGTGTGGAGCAGCAACTATGCCAGTGGCCGTGAGAGGCCCGCACTACCGGCCTTCGAGCGCGGAAACAGGCGAAAAGCAGCCTGTTCCGAGCTGTCGTGGATTGCAGCGGTTTGTCGTTTTGCTGTTGCAGGAACAACAGTTGAATCGTCACCCGTCCCGTAAATACGTGCCTTCGCGCCCGGCATGGACCGTGCAATAGCTCACCTATCTCACTGCCCAGGAACCGTCCCCATGACCGAACATCACGTGATCAATCCACTGTCCACCGGCGTCGATTATCACGCCCTGGCCGAACGCTTCCGGCCGATTTTCCAGCGCATCGCCGAGGGTGCCGTAGAGCGCGAACAAACCCGCGCCCTGCCCTACGAGCCGATCCAATGGCTCAAGCAAGCCGGCTTTGGCGCCGTGCGCGTCCCGGTGGAATACGGCGGTGGCGGCGCCTCCCTGCCCCAGCTATTCGAACTGCTGATCGAACTGGCCGAAGCCGACTCCAACGTGCCCCAGGCCCTGCGCGGGCACTTCGCGTTTGCCGAAGACCGCCTGAATGCCGCACCCGGCGCGGCGCGAGACCTCTGGTTCAAACGCTTTGTCGACGGTGAGATCGTGGGCTGCGCCTGGACCGAAATCGGCAGCGTGGCCATCGGCGATGTCGTCACTAAAGTCAGCCCCGACGGCGACAAATGGAAACTCAACGGTGAAAAGTTCTACAGCACCGGCAGCCTGTTTTCCGACTGGATCGACGTCTACGCCCAACGCAGCGACACCGGCGGCGATGTGATTGCCGCCACCCGCACCCGCCAGCCCGGCGTGGTGCAAAGCGATGACTGGGACGGCTTTGGCCAACGCACCACCGGCAGCGGCACCTCGCGTTTTACCGATGCGGTGGTGGAGGCGGAAAACGTCATCGACTTTGCCACGCGCTTCAAATACCAGACTGCGTTCTATCAGTTGGTGCTGCTCGCCACCCTCGCCGGCATCGGCCGCGCGGCCCTCAAGGATGTGGCGCATCAGGTGCGCAGCCGTAAACGGATCTACAGCCATGGCAATGCCGCCCATGTGAGCCAGGACTCGCAGATTCAGCAGGTGGTGGGTGAAGTTGCAGCGCTGGTATACGCCGCCGAAGCCAGCGCATTGAAAGCCGCAGTTCCAGCGCAGCGGGCTTATGTGGCGCGGTTCAGTGGGGACGATGCCGTGGAGCACGAAGCCAATGTGGCCGCCGAAATCGAATCAGCCACGGCGCAGGTGGTGGTCTCGGAACTGATCCAGCGCGCCACCACTGAACTGTTCAACGCACTGGGGGCTTCGGATGTACGCCAGGGCAAAGCCCTCGACCGGCACTGGCGCAACGCCCGCACCGTGTCGTCCCACAACCCGGTGATCTACAAGGCGCGGATTGTCGGCGACTGGGTGATCAACCGCACCGAGCCGCCGTTTGTGTGGCAGATCGGCAATGGGCCGGCGCGTTAAAACGCCAGCTTGAAGCCGATCATCACCAGCATGAACGCCAGGCAAGGACGCAATATCCCGTCCGGGACCTTGCCGGCCATGTGGCTGCCGACATAAATCCCCGGCAGCGAGCCCAGCAACAGGAAGCCCAGCAGGGTCCAGTCCATGTTGCCCATGCTGGCGTGGCCGAGGCCGGCGACCAGGGTCAGCGGCACGGCGTGGGCGATTTCGGTACCCACCAGGCGCTTGGTGGCCAGGAACGGGTACAGGATAAACAGCGCCACCGTGCCCAGGGCACCGGCGCCGATGGAGGTCAGGGCCACCATGGTACCGAGGACAGCGCCGGTGATGATGGTCAGCGCATTGAGGTTGCGCGGCGCCATCTTGTAGTCGTCGCCGGCATGCCGCTGGGCAAAGGCCAACAGCTTGTTCTTGAACAGGATCGCCGTGGCCGTCAGCAGCAAGACCACGCCCAGGGACTGCTTGATCACCGCGTTCAAGGCGGCGGGGTCGGTGTCCAGGCTCTTGAGAAACCACAAGGTCAGCAACACGGCGGGCACGCTGCCCAGGGTCAGCCAGCCGGTGACGGTCCAGTCGATGTTGCGATTCTTGCTGTGAACCAGCACCCCGCCGGACTTGGTGATGGCGGCGTACAACAGGTCGGTGCCCACGGCGGTTGCCGGGTTGATGCCGAACCAGAGCAGGATCGGCGTCATCAACGAGCCCCCGCCTACACCGGTCATTCCCACGATAAATCCAACAATCAGGCCAGCAATCGAGAAACCAAAATTACCTACATCCATTACCACTACCTGCGGCCTTATAAAATTCTGGCCGCAGCATAGCGATTTTTCTTATAACTACTTATATCAAAACGATCTGACTTTATGCCTTTCTGATCAGCCGCTGGCTGCGATAAGCCTGGGTCTGGTACGGAAACGCAACCGTCTCACGGCCGCGCAAGGCCGGATGCGTGTTGATCAGCGACTGCAACTGCTCAGTCACCTGCGCCTTTTCTGCCGGTGGCAATGCGGCGATAAAGCTCACGGAAAGGAAGCGGTCCATGATCACTTCCTGGGGGCTGCCGACATGGCTGTAGGGGAAGCAGGTCATTTCGGGGGCGGAAAAATACTCGCCGGTAAAGGCCTCGCGCCAACGTCCGGTATGAAAGCGCGGTGTGTCGCCCTCGTAGGGCGTGATGATTTCGGTGATGGCCGCGACCCAATCCACCGACTCATCCCGCACATTCCAGATCAACCCAAGGCGACCGTCCGGCTTGAGCACCCGGTGAATTTCCGCCAGGGCCGCTTCCGTGGAAAACCAATGGAAGGCCTGGGCACACACCAGGGCATCAGCGGTGGCCGCCTCCAGGGGGATGGCTTCAGCGGTGCCCGACAGCAGGCGCACCTGGGGCAGCAGTTTGTGCAACTGCGCGCCCATTGCCTCCACCGGCTCCACTGCGATCAACGTCGGCGCCACAGTGCTGAGCAAGCGGGTGAACTTGCCGGTGCCGGCGCCCAGGTCGATGACCGTGGAGTGGGGATTGATCTGCAGGGCGTCGGTGAGCCAACCCGTGAGTTGCCGTGGATAGTCCGGCCGGCCTTGGGCGTACGTGACGGCCTGAGTAGAGAAACCCTGTTGAGCAGACTTGTGAACACCGGTCATCGTCAATCTCTCCTCTGGTAGTGCGGGGGCCCACAGTGTGCGCCCTTGAAGATTTATTTTCTAATCGCTGCATCCGTTTGCGCGTGTCGTGGGTAGTACAGGTAGCAGCGCCTTGCTGCCCTTATGGAGAGACACCGATGAACGCCAAAGCCCTGTTCTGCGTGACCTGCCTGTTCGCCGCTGCACCGACTGCCTTTGCCCAGACCGGTTTACCCGACAGCATCAAGGTGCCGGACGGCCACAAGGTGACCATGGAAACCACCGGAGTCGGCGAAATCACCTACGAATGCCGGGACAAGGCCAATGCTGCCGGCCAGACCGAATGGTTTTTCGTCGGTCCCAAGGCGGTGCTCAATGACCGCAGCGGCCAGCAGGTCGGTAGCTACTTCGGCCCGCCGGCCACCTGGCAGGCCAAGGACGGTTCGAAAGTCACCGGCACCCAGTTGGCCGTGGCGCCGTCCAGCCCTGGCAACCTGCCTTATCAACTGGTCAAGGCCAACCCCGCCGAAGGCAAGGGCGCGATGAGTGGCGTCGCGTATATCCAGCGGGTGGCCCTCAAGGGCGGCGTTGCGCCAGGCACGGAATGCACGGCGGCCAACAAGGGCAAGCAGGAAGTGGTCAAGTACCAGGCCGATTACATCTTCTGGGCGGCCAACTGACCAGATTCGTCTACGCTGCTGCGAAAGCGCCCCGGGCTCACCGCCGGGGCCTCCACCTGGAAACCTGTCTTTGCCTGAAGCCGATTTTGACTATCAAGCCTGCCTGCTGGCCTGCGCCCGTGGCGAACAACCGGCCTTGCGCCGGCTGTATCAACAGGAAAGCAGCCGGCTGCTGGGGGTCGCGTTGCGCATCGTGCGTGACAAGGCGGTGGCCGAAGATATCGTGCATGACGCCTTCATCAAGGTCTGGAACGGCGCGGCCAGTTTTGACCCGCACAGAGGCTCGGCCCGCGGCTGGGTATACAGCGTGACCCGGCACCTGGCGCTAAATGCCGTGCGCAGCAATGGACGCGAAGTGCCCCTCAGCGAAGAGCATGAAAGCGCAGAGCGCGCTGACACCTTCGACTATCAGGCGCACTCGGCGCGGATCTACAGCTGCCTCGAACAACTCGACCCGGCCCGCCGCAACTGCATCCTGCATGCGTATGTAGATGGTTATTCCCACAGTGAAATCGCGCACAAACTCGGCACCCCGCTGGGTACCGTGAAAGCGTGGATCAAACGCAGCCTCGCGGCATTGCGTGAGTGCATGGCATGAACAGCATCGACGAACTGGCCAGCGAATATGTGCTGGGCACCTTGCCCACCGGGCAACGCACCGAGGTGGAACAGCGCCTGGCCACCGATGCCGACTTGCGTGCGGCAGTGGACGCCTGGGAACAGCGCCTGCTGCCACTGACTGAACAGGCCGCCCCGGCAACGCCTTCGGTGTATTTATGGCGACGCATCGAGCGCAGCCTGGGGCATTCAGCCACCCGGGACTCGCCGGTCTCATGGTGGAACAGGCTGGCGTTGTGGCGCGGACTGGCCGGTGCCGGCATAGCGGCGAGCCTGATATTGGCGACACTGCTGTTGACCCGTACGGCCGCCATCAACCCGACCGCTTATGTAGTGGTGCTGGTAGCCCCGCAAAACCAGGCGCCGGGCTGGGTAATCCAGGCGAGCAATACCCAGGAAATCCAGCTGATTCCCCTGGGCATCATGGAAGTACCGGCAGACAAGACGCTGCAGTTCTGGACCAAGGGCGAAGACTGGCAAGGCCCGGTGTCGCTGGGATTGGTCAAGCCTGGGCAGACCTTGTCTGTGCCACTGGACAAACTCCCGCCACTGGCGCCGAACCAGCTGTTTGAGCTGACCCTGGAAAATCCCGGCGGGTCGAAAACCGGCAAGCCGACAGGTCCGATTCAGGCAATTGGCCGGGCCGTTAAAGTAATCTGAACGTAATGCAATGTTGTGGAAGGCCAGTTCGCGCATATGCATTACATCTCGGGGCTATCGCGTCACCATTGCGCTATAGAATCGGGCTCGGAAACCCGGCTCCCTGGACCCTTCATGCCCTCAAAAACCCGTTCGCTGCTGATTCTCGCACTCGTCGTCATCTTCACCGGCATCGGCGCCGGCCTGGGCGGCATGCTCCTCGCCTTGCTGCTGCACGGCATCCAGCATCTGGCCTACGGCTACAGCCTCGACAGCCTGATCAGCCATGAAACCTTTTTGCTCGGCGTCACCGCCGCCGCGCCCGAACGCCGGGTGCTGGTGCTGATCACCTGTGGCCTGGTGGCCGGTGTGGGCTGGTGGTTGATCTACCGCTATGGCCGGCCACTGGTGAGCATCAAGCAAGCGGTCTCCGCCCAGGCACCGATCATGCCGCCCAAGACCACCCTCGCCCACGCCGTGCTGCAAATCATCACTGTGGCCCTCGGCTCGCCATTGGGCCGTGAAGTGGCGCCACGGGAAGTCGGCGCGCTGGCCGCCACCTGGTTGTCACAGCGGGCGCGACTGGCGCCGGACATGCACCGGCTGATCGTCGCCTGCGGTGCGGGCGCCGGGCTGGCGGCGGTGTACAACGTGCCGTTGGGCGGCGCGGTGTTTGTGCTCGAAGTGTTGGTGGGTGTGTTCAGTTGGCCGGCGGCAGTGATTGCGTTGGCCACCTCGGCCATCGGCGCGTCGGTGGCCTGGATTGGCTTGGGCGCAGAGGCGCAATACGTGGTGCCGCACTTTGTGCTCAGCCCTGGCTTGATCGCCTGGGCGCTGGCCTGCGGGCCGGTGTTTGGCCTGGCCGCCTACGGATTCAACCGGCTGACCGGCGCGGCCCGCAGCAACGCCGCCCGTGGCTGGCGGTTGCCGGTACTGTCGTTGATCAACTTCACGATCATCGGGGGCCTGGCGATTTTCCTGCCGCAGATCCTCGGCAACGGCAAGGGCCCGGCGCAACTGGGCTTTGACAATGAGCTGACCATCGGCCTCGCCGCGGTGCTGCTGGTGGTCAAGGTACTGATCACTGCGAGCAGCCTGCGCGCCGGTGCCGAAGGCGGTTTGCTGACCCCGGCGCTGGCCAACGGCGCCCTGCTCGCCATCATCCTCGGCGGCGCCTGGAGCCTGCTGTGGCCCGGCGTGCCGCTGGGGGCGTTCGCGATCATCGGTGCGGCGGCGTTCCTGGCATCGAGCATGAGCATGCCGTTGACGGCAATCGTGCTGGTGGCGGAATTCACCCGCATCGACCATGACTTCCTGGTGCCGATCATTCTCGCGGTGGCAGGTTCGATGTGCATGAGCAAGCTGTGCGTCCTGTGGGAAAAGCGTTGAAGAAGCTGGATTAAAACCCCGACACGCGCCATCCTCCGCGCTTTAAGCCGCCCCATCAGCGGCGTTCCACGCACAAAGGATATGCCCATGCACGACCAACCCCTCGCCCCCGCCGATTTCGAGTTCATCGACGACACCCTGCTCAAGTACGGCGACGACCACTCGGTGCTGAACCTGGCCGAGCTCGACGGTTACTTCACCGCCCTGGTTTCAAGCCCCGCGCAGGTGGAGGTTGCCGAATGGTTCCCCGGTATCTTTGGTGGGCAGAACCCGGATTGGGAAAGCCCGGAAGAAGCTGGCCAGTTCCTTGAATTGTGCGTGCGCCATATGAACGCCATTGCCACGCAACTGGCGACCGACGCCCAGGGTTTCAAGGCACGTTTCGAGGAAACCGAGCATCAGGACCAGCCACTGACCCTGGCGGAAGAATGGTGCTTTGGTTATATCCGTGGCGCCGCTATCGGCAACTGGCCAGAGCTGCCTGCCGAACAGGCCGGGCAACTGGAGAAGATTTCCTGGTGCGCCGAGCAGGACAACTTTGAACTGCCGGCAGACCTGGATGTAAATGCCCATCAGCAACGGGTAGCCGCTATCGAACCGGCCGCCCGTGCGTTGCACGACTACTGGTTGGCCCAGCGCTGAACGCAACACCTGTGGCGAGGGAGCTTGCTCCCGCTGGGGTGCGAAGCGCCCTAGATTTTTAGGGCTGCTCCGCAGCCCAGCGGGAGCAAGCTCCCTCGCCACATTTTTTTTGTTTTGCCTCCGGGTTCAGTTGCCGCTAGTTGAAATCGACGTCAAACGCCTGATAGAACGCATTGCCGGTGTTGGCCACGATCCACATCAACACCAGCACATGCCGGCCCTTCTTGCCCTTGGGCAATGTCACCTGATGTTCAACCTTGGCCTTCAGTTCAGCCGAGTGCTGGTAATATGGCACCTGGGTATAGAAGTCCTCGAAGAACGGTTTGGGCTCCAGTTGAGCGCGGCTGATGCGCTGCTTGGGGTCCCAACCGTCCTTGGTGATCAACCAGCGATAGCCACGGGTCACGTGCGCGGCGGTGTAAGCCCACTGCACCTTGAATACCTGGCCGGCTTCAACATTCAACAACGGCCAGTTAAACGGGGTGTTGAGCTTCTTACCCATTTCTTCGTCGGTGAAGTTCACACAGTCGCGGGCATCGGTCTTGCCGCCGCTGAGGATGTGCCCGTCGGCGGGGGGCGTGACGCTCTGATCGTCAGTTTCGTAAGGTGCCGGAAACGGCCCGGCGTTGAGGGCCGGGAAGTTCTTGCCGCCTTCCATTTCGTTGACTTGCCAGTTTTCCAGCAGGCCACGCTCTACCGCCACCGAACCACGGCTGGCGGGTGTCACAACGCGACCATGCCTGAGTTGAGTCTGGGGTTTGTTCATTTCAGTCACTCCTTGATTGAAGACTTCCCCTCATGGGAAGCGCCTTGAACTTAGCCCACCTCACCGGGTTGTCTACCCGACGGTTCTGTCAGACAAATCGCGTCATGTCCTTGTTTTTGCGTAGCTTTCGCACTGGTCTTGCACCAGAGTTATCGTCGGTCCTACCCTGCGACAGGCGATCGGACTACAGCCGCCGTCCATGAACGCCTGGCCTCAGGTGTTCAGGATCATCTCAAACCCGCCATAGATCATCCGTTGCCCATCAAACGGCATCGGATTGACGTCTGCCTTCAGGCGCGGGTCTTCCATCACCTTGCTCATCCCGGCGTCACGCACCTGCCGCGACGGCCAGACGATCCAGGAAAACACCACGGTTTCATCCTCCTTGAGCTTGACCGCCATGGGAAACGAGGTCACCTGCCCCTGGGGCACGTCATCGCCCCAGCACTCGATGATATTCAGCGCACCATGTTCCTTGAACACCACGGCGGCGGCCTTGGCATGCCGGGTGAATTGTTCGCGGTTTGCGGTGGGCACCGCGATCACACAGCCATCTACGTAAGACATGATCACTCTCCTGATTCGACGGGTTGTTGTGCTTGTAGTCGATCCATCAGGCGCTCAATCGACATCAACGTGGGAAATGTCGACCAGTGGTGTGTTATCGATTGCGATGCCGGGCCGATTCTTGATATGACAGGCGCCTTCAACAACAAAGCCCACTCAAAGGACTGACCCGCCATGACCGCCCACGCCACCGCCTTCCACGCCCTGCACCACGCCCAATTGCTGATCCTGCCCAACGTTGCCGATGCCGGCGGTGCGCGCCTGGTGGCGCAACTGGGCAGCCAGGCCGTCGCCACCAGCAGCGCCGCAGTCGCCTGGACCCATGGCTACAAGGACGGCAATCAGCTGCCGCTGCCGCTGCTGGTCAGCACCGTGCAATCCATCGCCCGGGTGATTGACGTGCCGCTGAGCGTGGACATCGAGGCCGGTTATTCCGACGACCCGGAGCACGTGGGCCGGGTGATCAAGGCGGTGATCGACGCCGGTGCCGTCGGGATTAACATCGAGGACAGTGCCGGCACGCCTGAACTGCTGGCCCGCAAGATCGAAGTCGCCCGTCGTGTGGCGGACAACTGTGGCGTGAAGCTGTTTATCAATGCCCGCAGCGACGTGTATTTGAAAGGATTGGCCCCGGAGCCACAGGGCCTTGAAGAACTCCTCAAGCGCGCCGCGTTGTACCAGGGCGCAGGCGCCGACGGGCTGTTTGCCGCCGGCATCCACCTGGAGCACGAAATCCAGCAGCTCTGCCAGGCGACCAACTTGCCAGTCAACGTGCTGGCCTGGGCCGGCCTGCCCGCGCCCGAGACGCTGCAAGCCTTGGGCGTACGCCGCCTCACGGCCGGCTCGAGCATCGCCGAATTCCTGTATGGCGCCATGCACAGCCTGGCCGAAGGTTTCCTGCGTAGCGGGCAACTGGATACGCACGCGCTCAAGGCGTTCACCTATGGCGACATGAATGGCCGCATGGCGCCATAACCCGCGACTCTCAACGATCCCCGCTCGACAACGGTAGCGTGTTTGGCCGATTATTCGTGTCCGCCAAACGCCACCCGCCTTGAAGCAGGAGCCTTGTACCTTGAGTTCGCAGAAAACCGTGACCGTTACACCGCCCAACTTTCCATTGAACGGCAAGGTAGCGCCCCCCGGCTCCAAATCCATTACCAACCGTGCCCTGCTGCTGGCGGCCCTGGCCAAGGGCACCAGCCGCCTGAGCGGCGCGCTGAAAAGCGATGACACTCGCCACATGTCGGTGGCCCTTCGGCAGATGGGCGTGGTGATCGATGAACCGGACGACACCACGTTCGTCGTCACCAGCCTGGGCAAGCTGCAATTGCCGGCGCAGCCGCTGTTCCTCGGCAACGCCGGCACGGCGATGCGCTTCCTCACCGCTGCCGTGGCCACTGTACAAGGCACCGTGGTGCTGGACGGCGACGCCTACATGCAAAAACGCCCGATCGGCCCGCTGCTGGCGACCCTCGGCCAGAATGGCATCCAGGTCGACAGCCCTACCGGTTGCCCACCCGTGACCGTCCATGGCACTGGCCGCGTGCAAGCCAAGCGTTTCGAGATCGACGGCGGCCTGTCGAGCCAGTACGTGTCGGCGCTGCTGATGCTGGCGGCGTGCGGCGAAGCCCCGATTGAAGTGGCACTGACCGGCAAGGACATTGGCGCCCGTGGCTATGTCGACCTGACCCTGGACTGCATGCGCGCCTTCGGTGCCCAGGTAGACATCGTCGATGAAAGCACCTGGCGCGTGGCCCCGACCGGCTACACCGCACACGACTACCTGATCGAGCCTGACGCTTCCGCCGCCACCTATCTGTGGGCTGCCGAAGTGCTGACCGGTGGCCGCATCGACCTCGGTGTCGCCCCACAGGATTTCACCCAGCCCGACGCCAAGGCCCAGGCAGTGATCGCGCAATTTCCGCAGATGCAGCCGGTGGTCATTGGCTCGCAGATGCAGGATGCCATTCCAACCCTCGCCGTACTGGCCGCGTTCAACAACACGCCGGTACGCTTCACCGAACTGGCCAACCTGCGGGTCAAGGAATGTGACCGGGTGCAGGCCCTGCATGACGGTCTGAATGAAATCCGCCCAGGCCTGGCGACCATTGAAGGTGATGATTTGCTGGTGGCCAGCGATCCGGCCCTGGCGGGCACCACGTGCAACGCGCTGATCGACACCCACGCCGACCACCGCATCGCGATGTGCTTTGCCTTGGCGGGCTTGAAGGTCTCGGGGATCAGGATTCAGGACCCGGACTGCGTCGGTAAGACCTATCCTGAGTACTGGAAAGAGCTGGAAAGCCTTGGGGTCCATCTGACCTGGTAAGCCGCCGGCGCCGGTAACGGGAGGGAGACTGCATGACGATTCGCCAACCCTGCCCACCCGGCGTCTGCGACTGCAATCGTGAGCAACTGCTCGACCTTCCCGGCGCCGATGCACGCATCCTGCACCTGACGCGCCAGGAAGAAAAACGCCTGCTCGAACGCCTCGAAAACCTGCAAAGCCTGCACGATCTTGAGCGCATGCAACAGCTGATGTATCAGCAACTGGGCATTCGCGTGCATATCGCGCCGGGCCATACGGAAGTGAAGACGATGCGCGGGATTCAGATCGTTATCGATGACTTGCCGGGGTTGTGTCGCAAGACCCGGCAGTCGATTCCAGCGGCGATTCGCAAGGGCATGGAGAAGCGCCCGGAGATTGCGTATCGATTGCTGGATGCTCATGACTTGTTTCGCCAACAGTGAAGCAACCTGGCGATCCAGCCCGACCCCGCCGCAGGTGTCGGCTACCAGATAAGCCTGCCACCGCCTACCAGCTTCATTTCCGTTCCGTGCCCGGCCAACAGGTCACGCAAGCTCATTTCGAGATACTTGGTGTGCCGCTGTTGTTGTTCTTCATTCAGGCCCGTGAATTCGTCCTGCTTTGGGTCATCCTTCGGGACATACGGGGCGTTCATTGCCAAATTGGGAATATTGAAACTGTCATAATCATTTCTCACTGCAGGTTATTTGAGCTTACCAATGCAGCCAGCTCACTCTGCGTGGCATAAATCAAACAACAGTTCCTTGCAGCGCGACATTTAATTGGCTTCATATTCGCAAGGCTCCAGGGTGACGAACAGCTGTCGCCCCAACTTCGTCGCCGTCTCCAGATGCTGTTCGGCAGCGCCGCTTTCCGAGTCCAGCAGCAGCTCGGATGTCAGCACTTTCGCACCGCAGTAATCAAAGATCCCATGGTCGATTTGCGTGCGCATGGCGTCGGCATAGCCGTGGCGTTCAAACACCCCTTCGTCCGCCCCGCCAACGCCCAGTAAGTGCACCTGCAAGTGGCCGAGTTTTTTCACCACCTTGGTTTCAAGGCTGTAGTCGATCGCCCAACCGTTGACGAATACCCGGTCGATCCAGCCCTTGAGCAAGGCCGGCATCGACCACCAGAAGATCGGGAACACCAGCACCAAGGCGTCGGCGCGGTCGAGTCGGGCCTGTTCGGCCAGTACGTCGGCCGGCGGCGTGGCGCGGGTGCGGTGCACTTTATGGTCGGCGGCGTTGTAACGCGGGTCGAAACCTTCAGCGGCGAGGTCGGCGATCTCGAAGGTGTGCCCTGCGGCAGTGATGCCGGCAGCAGCCTGTTTGGCGAGGCTGTGGGTGAGGGATTGTGGGTCGTGATGGGCAACAACGATCAGCGCATGCATGGCAATGACTCCTTCGGGGGGTGGCGATGAGCAGGCAAATTGAGTAGGCTTGAGCTAAGTTACCGTTGGTAAGTTACTTTTGGTATATAAGCATGTCAAGCGATCAATCCCCTGCCCCTCGCCGTCGCCTGTCCCGGGATGACCGGCTACGCCAGTTGCTCGACGTGGCCTGGCAACTGGTGCGCGAAGAAGGCACCGACGCGCTGACCCTCGGGCATCTGGCCGAATTGGCCGGCGTTACAAAGCCGGTGGTGTATGACCATTTCGGCGATCGCGCGGGGCTGCTGGCCGCGCTGTATGAAGATTTCGACGCGCGGCAGAACCAGGTGTTTGCCGCTGCAATCGAGGCCAGCGAACCCACCCTGGATGATCGCGCCCGGGTGATTGCCTCGTGCTATGTCGACTGTGTGTTGTTGCAGGGGCGGGAAATTCCGGGAGTGATTGCGGCCCTGGCCGGCAGCCCGGAACTGGAAACCATCAAACGCGAGTACGACGTGATTTTCCTCGGCAAGTGTCGCGATGCCCTCGCCCCCTTTGCCGTGGACGGTGTGATTGGCCAGCCCGGTTTACGCGCAATGCTGGGCGCGGCGGACGCCTTGTCCCATGCTGCGGCCAGCGGGGAGATCAGCCCGCTGGAGGCGCAAGAGGAGCTGTTTGCGAGCATCAAGTCGATGGTGAGTCGAGGAGCGCGTTAGCCCAGCCTTGCGTGCACGAACATCCGAGCCTTGTGGGTCATCTGGTCGAAGTGACGATCACGCTGTTTTTCGGCATCGACCATCGCCCGCTTGCCGTGCTTTTGCAGGAGGTAGGTGTGGATCTGCCGCACCTCCAGCGAGCTGTAGATCGACGCCACATCCAGCAACCCCATCAAGCCGTCAGTGCTGTAGTCGCGGGTGTTCATCAACACCTGGGTACCGCGCACACCGCGCAGTTGAAAGCCCATGGACTCGAACGCCGGGACCTTCTCCACTGCGCAGGTCAGTTCGGCATGGGGGTAGCGGGCAAGCATGTCCTGCATCATCGCCCGCGCCACGCCTTTGCGCCGATGGCTGGCGTGCACCGCCATGTAAGCCACGCCGCACGCCTCGGGATCGTCCTTCACCGGCAGGTACAGCAGGAAGCCGATCACCTGCTCCTGCGCGTCCAGCGCGACGATCAATTCCACCGCAATGCCCTTGGACCCGCCCAGCGCTTCCAGGTACAGGTGCACCTCGTAGCCGATGGCGTACTGGTAGACGTTGTACAGCAGGTTGCTTGGCGGGATGGCGACCATGCTGATGTCCGTCAGGTAGTCGACCACCATCTGCAGGATCTGCGCGTTGATCGGCTCGGGGCATGGGGTTTCGTAATGGGTAAGGCTGAACATTTGAATTCCTGGTGTTTCATTTTAAGGCCCGGCGGATTGTACCTGC
This sequence comes from Pseudomonas sp. IPO3774, assembly GCF_013386835.1. Lineage (NCBI taxonomy): Bacteria > Pseudomonadati > Pseudomonadota > Gammaproteobacteria > Pseudomonadales > Pseudomonadaceae > Pseudomonas > Pseudomonas sp. IPO3774. The sequence continues at coordinate 84,115 of NZ_JACAQY010000062.1, read as the reverse complement.
TGAAGGGCCGCCGTGGACCCGCAAGCACCCATTGTGGCGAGGGAGCTTGCTCCCGCTGGGCTGCGTAGCAGCCCCATTAAGCGCGCCGCGTTCTTTTCGCGGGAAACAGGATGCAGGTTTTGGGGCTGCTTCGCAGCCCAGCGGGAGCAAGCTCCCTCGCCACAGGGGAGCTGGATGTCCGGGCTCGGCTCATTGCGCACATACCTCCCGCAGGCAACCGCGCAGCCAGCGATGGGCCAGGTCGGCGTCCAGGCGCGGGTGCCAGAGCATCGATACAGTGAAGTCCGGGAACACGAACGGCAGCGCAAAGCGGTAGAGGTCGCTGTGCAGGTTGGCGGTATGCCGCTCCGGCACGCTGGCGATCAGGTCGGTGCTGCGGGCCAGGGCCAGGGCGGTAGAGAAGCCGGCGACGATGGTCACCACGTCCCGGGTCAGCCCGAGCGCTTCAAGGGCTTGATGGATCTGGCCCTGATCACGGCCGCGCCGGGACACGTAGATGTGCTGGCCTTCGGCGAAGCGCTGCGGCGTGACTTCGCCCTGGCTGAGCGGATGGCCCTTGCGCACCACGCCGATAAACCGGTCGCGGAACAGCGCCTGGGTCAGCACCTCGGGGCTGGCGCTGCTGTCGACCACGCCGGTTTCCAGGTCGACACTGCCATCGCGCAGCGGCGTACTGCCTTTGTCCGGCTTGTGCACGAAGCGCAACCGCACGCCAGGCGCTTCCCGGGCGATCCGCGTCAACAGCGCCGGGCCGAAGTTTTCAACAAATCCGTCGCTGGTGCGCAAGGTGAAGGTGCGTACCAGTTGGCTCACATCCAGCGTCGCAGCGGGTCGCAACACCGCTTCGGCGTCCTGCACCAACTGGCTGACCTGTTCGCGCAACGCCAGAGCGCGCGGCGTGGGTACCAGGCCGCGGCCGGCACGGACCAATAACGGATCGCCGGTGGTTTCCCGCAGTCGCGCCAGCGCCCGGCTCATCGCCGACGGGCTCAGGCGCAAGCGTTGAGCAGCACGGGCGACGCTGCCTTCGGCGAGCAACACATCCAGGGTGACCAGCAGATTGAAATCAGGTGTCGACACGGCAAACCTCATAGGGCGTTTGGCGCACGTATAAAGTGCAAATGCTGCGCCTTCCGCCATGTTAGGTGACGGCGTAGATTTCTGACAGCGGTCAAACCCTGGAGCCTCTTGATGAAATCACCTGCACCCCATGGCGCTCTCGTCGCCCTGTCACTGTCCATGTTGCTGGCGTCCTTGGGCACCAGCATCGCCAACGTCGGCCTGCCGAGCCTGGTGCAGGCGTTTGATGCATCGTTCCAGGCGGCGCAGTGGGTGGTGCTCGCCTACTTGCTGGCGATTACTGCGGTGATCGTCAGCGTCGGGCGCCTGGGCGACCTGATGGGCCGCAGCCGCCTGCTCTTGGCCGGGTTATTGCTCTTCACCGTTGCCTCGGCCCTGTGCGGCATGGCTCCGTCCCTCGGGCTGTTGATTGCGGCCCGCGCCCTGCAAGGCCTGGGCGCGGCGATCATGATGGCGATGACCATGGCGCTGGTGGGCGAGACCGTGGCCAAGGAACGCACCGGCCGCGCCATGGGGTTGCTGGGCACGATGTCGGCCATGGGTACCGCGCTGGGGCCAAGCCTTGGCGGGGTGTTGATCGCGGGGTTTGGCTGGCGCGCGCTGTTTTTCATCACCGTGCCGCTGGGTTTGCTGACATTTGCCCTCGCCCGGCGCTATCTGCGCGTCGACCGCCATGGGCTACAGCCCGCGCAATCCGGGTTCAGTTTCTTGTCGACTTTACGGGATTCAACGCTAAGCGCTGGCCTGGCCATGAGCGCGCTGGTATCGGCGGTGATGATGGCGACCTTGGTGGTCGGGCCCTTCTACCTGACCCACGGTGCAGGCCTCGACCCTGCCTGGATGGGCCTGACAATGGCAGTCGGGCCCTGCGTTTCGGCATTGACGGGCATCCCTGCGGGACGTTTGACCGACCGTTTCGGCTGCGGCCCGATGACCATCGCCGGGCTGCTGGCGATGCTGGCGGGGTGCCTGCTGCTCTCCCTGGCGCCGCTGAACCTTGGGGTTGCCGGGTACGTCGCCCCGCTGATCATCCTCACCCTCGGCTACGCCCAGTTTCAAGCCGCCAACAACACCGCCGTGATGAGCGACGTACTGGCAGACCGCCGTGGCGTAGTCGCCGGCTTGCTCAACCTGTCGCGCAATGTGGGGCTGATCGCGGGCGCCTCGGCATTGGGTGCTGTCTTTGCGCACGTTTCAGGTGACCTCTCCACAGCCACTCCCGGCGATGTGGGAAGTGGGATGCAAGCCACGTTCGGCGTGGCATTGGCACTGATTGGTGTAGGTCTTTTCCTGGCCCTACGCGCCCGGTTCCGCGTAACACCTGTCTTGACAAGGTAAAATCGTAACGACTATTGTCTGACAACCTGATTACCAAGGTTTTCTTATGCTTGAGCTCCAGCGCCCTGATTCGCTCGTTATGCGCGTTGTCAGCGCCATTCGTGCAGAAATCGACTCCGGCCAACTGGCGCCCGAAGCGCGCCTGCCCACCGAACAGCAACTGGCTGAACAACTCAATGTCAGCCGTTCGGTGGTGCGCGAAGCGATTGCCCAGCTCAAGGCCGACGGCGTACTGACCGCACGGCGTGGCCTGGGCTCATTTATCTCGCAAACCCCGGCCGGCACCGTGTTCCGCTTCCCGGAAAAAAACGGTCGCCGCCCGGACCTGGCGCAAATGTTCGAAGTGCGCCTGTGGATCGAAACCCAGGCCGCCTCGATTGCCGCCCAACGCCGCGACGCCGCCGACCTGCAGCGCATGAAGACCGCCCTGCAGGAAATGCACGACAAGCGCGCCGACTTCGACGCCGCCGCCCTGGCCGATGTGGAATTCCATCGCGCCATCGCCGAGGCCAGCAAGAACGACTATTTCGTGGCCTTCCATGACTTCCTCAGAAGCCAACTGGCCAGCGCCCGCAAGACCGCCTGGGAAAACTCCGCCACCCGCTTTGTCAGCGGCTCGGCCGATGCCACCCAGGAACACACTGCGCTCTACCAGGCCATCGTCGACGGTGATGCCCAAGGCGCTGCCGCCTGTGCCGAGGCTCACTTGCGCGCCGCAGCAAGGCGCCTGCATCTGGAACTGCCCGCTATCAATTGACCGATCCGAACCCGTTTAAAGCGTGCCGATGGCGCGCTGTTTTTTTAACAGAACCATTAGTCTGACAACCTGATAAGCAGACTGAAATGCGTAGGTACCCAAAACAATGATTTATGACTTTTGCATCATCGGCGGCGGCATCGTCGGTTTGGCCACCGCGATGGAGTTGCTCAAGCGCCAGCCCAACGCCTCGCTGGTGATCCTGGAGAAGGAGAGCCTGTTGGCCAAACACCAGACCGGCCATAACAGCGGCGTGATCCATGCCGGCATCTACTACGCGCCGGGCAGCCTCAAGGCCGACTTGTGCAAACGTGGCGCCGAAGCCACCAAGCAGTTTTGCACCGAGCACGGGATCAAGTTCGAGGTGTGCGGCAAGTTGCTGGTGGCTTCGACTGATCTGGAAGTACAACGGATGGAAGCGCTGTACGCCCGCTCGCAGCTCAACGGCATGAAAGTCGAACGCCTGGACGCCGACCAGTTGCGCCAGCGCGAACCGAACATCGTCGGGCTGGGCGGGCTGTTTCTCGACGCCACCGGCATTGTCGATTACCGCGAAGTCTGCGAAACCATGGCCCGGGTGATTCGTCGCGCCGGCGGGGAAATCTGCCTGGAACGCACCGTCACTGCGATCGTCGAGGACACCGACAAAGTCACCGTCAGCACCCGGGGCGAAAGCTGGCAGGCCAGGCATCTGGTGGTGTGTGCAGGTTTGCAATCGGACCGCCTGGCCGTGATGGCCGGCGTCAAGATCGACCACCAGATCATCCCGTTCCGTGGCGAATACTTCCGCTTGCCGGAATCGAAGAACACCATCGTCAACCACCTGATCTACCCGATTCCCGACCCGGAGCTGCCCTTCCTCGGCGTGCACCTGACCCGCATGATCGACGGCAGCGTCACCGTTGGCCCGAATGCCGTACTCGGTCTGGGTCGCGAGAACTACCGCAAATTCTCGGTGAACTGGCGCGACGTGGCGCAGTACGCGAGCTTCCCGGGTTTCTGGAAAACCATCTGGCAGAACCTCGGTTCGGGCAGCGTCGAGATGAAAAACTCGCTGTTCAAGTCCGGCTACCTGGAGCAGTGCCGCAAGTACTGCCCATCGCTCAACATCGAAGACCTGCTGCCTTATGAAGCCGGCATCCGCGCCCAGGCCGTGATGCGCGACGGCACCCTGGTGCACGACTTCCTGTTCGCCCAGACCCCGCGAATGCTCCACGTGTGCAATGCACCCTCACCCGCTGCCACCTCCGCGATTCCCATCGGCTCGATGATCGCCGACCGCATGTTCAAGCCCCACTGACGCACCGCACCACGCCTCACTTTGACAATAAATATAATGACTCATAAGGAAGTACAGAATGACGGCTACAGCCCGCACCCCGGACGTTGAAACCCCCGAGCAAACCAGGAAACGCCTGCGCAAAGTCGCGGCCGCGACGATCTTCGGTTCGATGCTGGAGTGGTATGACTTTTACCTGTACGCCACCATGGCGGCGATTGTGTTCTCGAAGATTTTCTTCGATAACAGCGACCCGAAAGCCGCTACGCTGATGGCGTTTTCCACCTTTGCCATCGGCTTCATCGCGCGCCCGTTCGGCGGCATTCTGTTCGGCTACCTGGGCGACAAGTTCGGGCGTAAACAAGTGCTGGTGCTGACCTTCTGCATGATGGGCGTGTGCACCACACTGATCGGGCTGATCCCCAGCTACGCCTCCATCGGCATCTGGGCGCCGATCGTGCTGGTGTTTATCCGTATCATCCAGGGTCTGGGCGCCGGGGCCGAATTGTCCGGCGCGGCGGTCACTTCCTACGAGCACGCCTCGGAAGGCAAGCGCGGCAGCCAGGGTGCATGGCCGGCGCTGGGGCTGAACCTGGGTTTGCTGCTGTCTTCGCTGACCGTGTACCTGCTGACCATCAACGGCAATGAATTCCTGCTGGCCGGCGGCTGGCGGATTCCGTTCATTTGCAGCATCGCGCTGGTGGGTGTGGGCCTGTGGGTGCGCAACAGCATCCCGGAAACCCCGGAATTCAAGGAACTGAGCAAGGAAACCGCAAAGGCCAAGGCGTCGCCGCTCAAGGCGCTGTTCAAGAACGACCTCAAGGGCCTGGCCGTGGTGTTCTTCGTGGCGATTGGCTACAACGCGTTGAGCTACATCTTCAAGACCTTTTCCCTGGCTTACCTCACCCAGTTCAAGGGTGTCGATGTGCACGTCACGTCGCTGTCGGTGACCATTGCCAGCCTGATCGCCATCGTCGCCGTGCCATGCTTCGGCTGGTTGTGCGACAAGTGGAGCAGCAAGACCGTGCTGATGCTCGGCGGCCTGCTGTCGCTGCTGTTTGCCTACCCGTTCCTTGCGCTGCTCAATACCGGTGAAAGCCTGATGATCTACGTCGCCATTGGCGTGGGCACCGGCATCCTCGCGCCGATGATGTTTGCGCCGCAGGGTTCATTCCTGAGCCGCCAGTTCCCGACCCAGACCCGCTCCTCGGGCTTTGGCACCGGGCGGGAAATCGGCACTGCGATCGCAGGTGGCCTGGCGCCATTAGGGGCGTTGTCGATGGTGGCGGCGTCGGCCACTCACTCCACTGATGGCGTTGTGATAATCCTCGCGATCTCGTCCCTGCTGGTGGTGGTGTTCGCCTTGTGCGATCAGGGCCGTAAACACTCGGCATTCAAGAACTGAGGCAAAAAGTTCGGACCAACGGGTGCATGGATGCCCCTTCATCGCGCATCATGGGCACTTTCAAGCTCAAGGGAAACGTCCATGCGCGTTCTGTCATTGATGATGGGTCTTACGACGCTGGCCGCCAGTCTGGTGTTTACCGCCCAGGCGCAGGCGGGTGAAGAAAGCCTGTTGGTCGACTCGATCAATCAATACCGCAGCCAGGTCCAGCGCTGCGGCAACCAGGGTTCCCAGGAATTGCCACCGCTGGCCAGCGACACGCGGCTGGTGTTGCCGGTCAACAGTGTCGGCGACTTGCAGCAGGCGCTGGCGCGGGCGGCGTACCCGATGGTCAACGTCCAGGCCATCAGCCTGTCCGGGCCCAGGAACGCCGAAGCCGCGATGAAAGCCGTGCGCGAAAGTTTTTGCCGGGTGGTGCTCGACCCGCAGTTCATTGATATCGGCGTGAGCAACAGCGGCCAGGACTGGCGCATCGTGCTGGCCCGCCCGCTGCTGACCAGCGGCCTGGGCGAGACCCAGACCGAAGGCAAGAAGGTGCTCGACCTGATCAACACCGCCCGCCAGCAACCACGCCAATGTGGCGCCCAGGCCTTTGCCGCCACCACGCCCCTGAGCTGGAACGAAGCACTCGCCAACGCCGCCGCCGGCCACGCGCGCAACATGGCCAACGGCAACTTCTTCGATCACCTGGACCACGATGGCCGCACCCCGGGTGACCGGGCTGAACTGGCAGGCTACATCGGCCAGCAGATCGGCGAGAACATCGCTGCCGGCATGGACACCCCACGCAAGGTGGTCGACGGCTGGCTGGCCAGCCCCGGGCACTGTGCCAACCTGATGAACCCGCAGTTCCGCGAAATGGGCGCCGCCTACGCCATGGACCCGAAAAGTGATGCCGGCATCTACTGGACCGGTTTGTTTGGCGTGCAGCAGCAATAACGGTTTGTATCCCAACGTATCTTCCCGGCGAGGCGACACACTGCGAGGTGCAGGGCCCCGGCGATGACACATTGCGGATACGCCGGCGCGGTTTCCTGTGCACACCGGCCCACCCCGGGCCACTTGCGAGGAAACCGTCATGTCCCAGAACAGCACCGTGCTCTACACCGGCAAAACCCACACCACCGGCGGGCGTGAAGGCGCGTCCCACAGCGATGACCTGCACCTGGACATCAAGCTGTCGCCGCCCGGCTCCAAGGCGGCCGGCACCAACCCCGAGCAACTGTTTGGTGCCGGCTGGTCCGCCTGCTTTATCGGCGCAATGGGCAAAGCCGCACAAACCCTTCACATCCGCCTGCCCGCCGACACGGCGGTGAGTGCCGAAGTGGACCTGGTGAACAGCCCGGAAGATGGCTATTACCTGCAGGCGCGCCTGCGGGTCAGCCTGCCGGGTATCGAACACTCGGCGGCGCAGGCACTGGTGGACCGTGCCCACCAGACGTGTCCGTATTCCAAGGCCACCCGCGGCAATATCGCGGTAACGATTACGGTGGCCTGAAGGGAGCTCAGCGAAGCATTATCCGGCCGAGACACTAAAGTGCCATCTAGTGGATAATCCCGCTGAACTGGCTGAGTCCCGGGATGTCTGTAGCTTGGCATCCCTACCTCAGCGAACCGTGGCAAGAAGGCGTTCACCGAATGACAAACTGGCTGCAAGGCGGCGGCGAAATGGCCGAACGGGTCCGGCATCACAACTGGGCCAATACGCCATTGGGGCCTTTGGAACACTGGCCGGACGTACTGAAGACCACCGTCGCCCTGTGCCTTGCCTCCAGTTTCCCCCAGGCGATCGTCTGGGGGCCTGCGCTGATCACGCTTTACAACGACGGGTTTATCCCGATTCTCGGCGACAAGCCTGATGCCCTCGGGCGGCCATTCAACGAGATCTGGCAGGAAGCCTGGCCCGAGATCAGTCCGATCGCGGATGCCGCCTTCGCAGGTGAAGCCACCTTTATCGAAAACTTCCCGCTGACGATCGAACGCGGCGGCGCGCCGGAGCAGGCGTACTTCACCTTCTGCTACAGCCCGATCCGCGACGTACAGGGCAAGGTGGTCGGCATGCTCGACACCGTGACCGAAACCACCGCCACCGTGGTTTTGTCCCAGCGCCTGGCCGAGCTGAATGCAAGCCTGGAGCAGCGCGTCACCGAAAGGACCACCCTGCTGACCCAGACCGAAGCCGCCTTGCGTCAATCGCAAAAGCTTGAAGCCATCGGCCAGTTGACCGGTGGCGTGGCCCACGACTTCAACAACCTGCTGACCATCATTCGCTCATCCGTCGACTTCCTGCGGATGCCGAGCCTGTCCGAAGAGCGTCGCCAGCGCTACATGAGCGCGGTCACCGACACCGTGGACCGGGCCGGCAAATTGACCAGCCAGTTGCTCGCATTTGCCCGGCGCCAGCCGCTGAACCCGGAAGTGTTCGATGCAGGCCTGCGGGTGAAAAACATCGGCGAGATGCTCGAGACGGTGACTGGCGCGCGGATTCATGTGCACGTCGAACTGCCCGGGCAGCCGTGCTACATCCGCGCCGACTCCAGCCAGTTTGAAACCGCCCTGATCAACATCGCCCTCAACGCCAGGGACGCGATGAACGGCCAGGGTAGCCTGACCCTGCGACTGGACGCCGATCAAGCACTGCCGAGCATCCGTGGTGACGCCGGTTCACGCCAGGCGTTCATCGCCATTTCACTCACCGACACCGGCAGCGGGATTCCCGGGGAGACGTTCGAGCGCATCTTCGAACCCTTCTTCACCACCAAGGAAGTCGGCAAGGGCACCGGCCTGGGACTGTCCCAGGTGTTCGGCTTCGCCAAGCAATCGGGCGGCAACGTCGATGTGGCCAGCCAGGTTGGCCAGGGCACGGTGTTTACCCTGTACTTGCCGCAAGTGGTACCTGAAGAGAGCTTCCAACGTGACACCCCGGACACCTGCGGGCTGATCACCGAATGCGCCCAGCGCCATATCCTGGTGGTGGAAGACAACCTGGAAGTGGGCCGCTTTGCCAATCAGATCCTCCAGGACCTCGGCTACCAGACCACCTGGGCAACCAATGCCGAACAGGCGCTGGAACTGGCCGGCGCAGACGCGTTGGGGTTCGATGCGGTGTTTTCCGACGTGGTGATGCCCGGCATCACCGGGGTGGCCCTGGCCAGGGAGCTGCGACGCCGCCGGCCCGGCCTGCCGGTGGTACTGACCTCGGGCTACAGCGAGGAACTGGCGGAAAGCGGCTATGAAGGCCTGGTGTTCCTGCCCAAGCCCTACTCGGCCGACCAGGTCTCACAGGTGCTGGCCAAGGCGCTGCTCAAGGGCTGAGGCCTATTCCGCGACGGCCACCTGGTTACGCCCGAGGGCCTTGGCGCGGTACAGCGCCTTGTCTGCGGTGTTCATCAGGCCGTGCAGGTCCTGGTCCACCGCGCGAGCCCAGGCCACGCCGAGGCTTGCGGTCAACCCCTTGACCGGCTCGCTGGTCAGCCCGGCAATGGCCTTGATCAACTGCTCGGCGATGTCCCGCCCGGTCTCCAGCGACGTATCCGGCAGCAACACCGCAAACTCCTCGCCCCCCAGCCGCCCGTACACATCGGCCTGGCGAAACGACGCGCTGATCACCCCGCCGATCTGGCGCAGCACCTGGTCCCCGGCCTGGTGGCCGTAGGTGTCATTGATGTCCTTGAAGTGGTCCATGTCCATCATCAGCGCGCACAACGGCTGCTGGTTATGCCGGCACTGTTCGTAGAGCAACTGCGCATGCTCGAAAAACGCCCGGCGGTTCATCAGGCCGGTGAGTTCGTCGGTTTGCGCGGCGCGGGCGGAGATGTTGTGGGCTCGTTCCATTTGCCGGGTCAGGCGAAAGGCTTTTTCCAGGGCATCCGACAGCTTGCGCGTGGCGCCACCGACAAACGAAGAGAACACCAGCACCGCCAGGGCCATGCCGACTTGCATCGACGACGGTTGAAACAGCAGCCACAGGGTGCACGGCAGCAGCACCAGGCCCATGGAGACCAGGGTCATGTAGCGATAGGCTGAATAACACGAGACTGCGCTGACCGACATGCCCACGGTGAACAACATCACCAGGGCCTGGGACAGGCGGTCGTCGGTGGGCATCAGGGCGAATGCGCCGATGCCCCACACCCCGGCCGACAACATCAGCGTTACCCAGTAGCGCCGCTCCCAGCGCGCGGGGGTGCGTTCACTGTTGGGGCAGCGAAACCAGTCCATGAACATCCACACCCGCAGCAACGACGTCCCCGCCAATACCACCAGCCAGACCAGCATTACCCGGTGATCAAAACGTTCCCAGCACAGCCAGCACAGCATGGCGGCCGCCATATAACTGCCGAACACTGCAGAGAATGACTGGCGAAACAGCTGGTGCAATCGATCTGTTCGTACCTGCTCCTCGATGAAGCAATCCTGGTCCTGCCCACGCCCAAGGCCATTCATTTGGTCCGCCTGATCTTACTGCCGCGACAAAGTGCCATTGTGGCATCCTGCCAGTAGCCCTAACAACTGAATCAAGCGTGCTAGAGCGCCGAAAGCAGGATAAATATAGGTGAACACCTTCTCGCTCGCTCCAAGGATCAGAGTCCACCCATGAATACCCACCCGATTACCACCGAACGCCTGATTCTCAGGCCCGCAGCGGCCGACGATGTGGCCAGTGTATTTGCCATTTATGGCGATCCCGAGACCAACCGCTACAACCCGGCGGGCCCCTTGACGGACCTGGGCCAAGCCGAGGCCGCCCTGGCTCGCTGGCTGCTGCACTGGACAGAACATGGTTTCGGCCAATGGGCGATTGCCACACAAGAGGCGCCGGACCGCGTGATCGGCTTTGGTGGCATCACCTTGTACCCCTACAACGACGTTGAGCGGATCAACCTGGGCTACCGCTTTGCGGTCAACGCCTGGGGCCAGGGCTTTGCAACCGAGATTGCCAGGGCGGCGTTGCAGTTTGCCTTTGTCGAACTGGACCAGCCGCAGGTGTACGGCGTGGTGCGTCCGGCGCATACAGCGTCGATCAAGGTGCTGGAGAAAATCGGCATGCAGTACATCGATGAGCTGGACGATGTACCCGGTCAGGCGCCGAGCCTGGTGTATGTGGCCCGGCGGGCCCTCTGACCTTTGTATCGCAGTGTGTCCAAACACCGCTGCGATACAAAACCTTTAACCCACGGGTTTTCTCGAAACAGACGGGATACACAACTACGTTCAACTGTGAGCCAGGCACACCACCCGCCGCCGGAGACTCACCATGCACACACAGTTGAACATCCCACCCCGCCGCCTGATGGGCGCGTCGCTGCTGGCCTTTGCGCTGTTGCAGTTCGGTGCCCTCGGCGTCGCCAGTGCACAGGACGCGCAAGCACCGGCGGCTGCCAGCGCAACTGCCCACAGCGCGCTCGGCCCGTTGAAGCATGTGAAAGCCGGCTTGCTGGATGTGGCCTACGCCGAAGTCGGCCCGGCCGATGGCCCGGTGGTGATCCTGCTGCATGGCTGGCCCTACGACATTGACAGCTACTCCGAGGTAGCGCCGCTGCTGGCTGCCCAGGGCTACCGGGTGCTGGTGCCTTACGCCCGCGGCTATGGCGATACCCATTTCCTGTCGGCAAAGACCCTGCGCAACGGCCAGCCGGCCGCCCTCGCCGTCGACCTGATCGACTTCATGGACGCGCTGAAGATCAAGCAGGCCGTGCTCGGCGGCTATGACTGGGGGGCGCGCACCGCCGACATCGTCTCGGCGTTGTGGCCTGAGCGGGTCAAGGCGCTGGTATCGGTCAGCGGCTACCTGATCGGCAACCAGGCCGCGGGCAAGAACCCATTGCCGCCCAAGGCCGAGTTGCAATGGTGGTACCAGTTCTACTTCGCCACCGATCGCGGCGCCGCCGGCTATGCGAAAAACACCCACGACTTTGCCAAGTTGATCTGGCAGATCGCCTCGCCAAAATGGGCATTCGACGACGCCACCTTCGACCGCAGCGCCAAGGGCCTGGACAACCCCGACCACGTCGCCGTATCGATCTTCAACTACCGCTGGCGCCTGGGGCTGGTGCAGGGCGAGAAAAAATACGCTGCGCTGGAACAGAAACTGGCCACTGCACCCTCCATCAACGTACCCACCATCACCATGGAAGGCGACGCCAACGGCGCGCCGCACCCGGCCGCAGAGGACTATGCCAAACGCTTTACCGGCAAGTACGAATACCGGCTGATCAGCGGCGGCATCGGCCACAACCTGCCGCAGGAAGCACCGCAAGCCTTTGCCAAGGCTGTGATCGATGCGGACCACCTGTGATGAAGCGCCTGCATCTTGCTGCACTCGTCGCTGCAACAGCTGCCGTGGTGGCCACCGCTACCGGGTTCGCCTTTGGCGGCCCGGCCATCAGCGAGCCTTCGCCGATCTACGGCGTGACCATTCCCGACGGCTACCGTCAATGGGAGCTGATCGCGCCGGCCCTGGAAGCCGACCCGCTGAATGAACTGCGAGTGGTGCTGGGCAATAAAGTGGCGCTCAAGGCGTACCGCGACGGCACGCTGCCCTTCCCCGACGGCACCGTGCTGGCGAAACTGGCCTGGAAGCACGTGCAATCGCCCGAGTTCAAGACCGCGTCGATTCCCGGCGCGGCGACCACCGTGCAGTTCATGGTCAAGGACTCGAAGAAATACGCAGCGACCGGAGGCTGGGGCTTTGGACGGTTCATCAATGGCAAGCCGGTAGACCAGGCGCAGCATGAGACGTGCTTTGCCTGCCATCAGGCGCTGGTGAAGAACCACGATTATGTGTTCACCCGGCTGGCGCCTTAGCGCAATAGCCCTTTTCAACAACAAACGCCGTAGCGCTCACGCCCGGCTTCAGGCCCAACTCGGCCACCGCGTCGCGGGTCACGATGGAAAACACCTTCGAACCGCCCGCCAACTGCTCGCCGCCGGGCAGGGTCAACACCACTTCGGCATTGACCGCGCCGTGCTGGACCTGGCTGACCTGGCCTTTGGATACGTTGCGTGCACTGACTTTCATGGAAACGGTTCTTGTCTTGACTTGTAGGTTGGGAATTGCCGCGCATGGTTAAACGTTGCCTTGTGTAAAAACAACTGTAGCGCCCTGCTCTGGCTGGAACCCCACGCCAATAAAGAAGGCCGCCCAATGGGCGGCCTTCATCTGGAGCAGTTACCGAAGACTGATTAAAACAGCGCGTAGGTGTAGTTGAAGATCAGGCGAGTCTGATCCTGGTCGGCGGTGCCGGTGTTATGGCCGTGGTAGCTGCCGGTACGGAACGTAGTACCGAAGCCTTTCAGCGGGCCTTCCTGCACGACGTAATCAAGACGGAAATCGGTTTCGCGTTCCGACTGATCGCTGCCACCGGCAACCTTGGCCTTGATGTCGCTGCCGTTGAGGTAGGCAATCGAGGCTTTCAGGCCCGGCACCAGGGTTCTGAAGTCATACAGGTACTGACCGAAATTGACCTGCTCGCCCGCACGGGAGAACTGGCCAACCACCGCGTCGGTGAACAGGTAGAAGTCGGAACCGGCCGCGCCTTGGGCGGTTGGATCGGCGATGCTGCCCTGGTTGACCCAGACGAAGCCACCGTCATCACTCACGCCGATATGGCCGAGCATCAACTGGCTGCCGCCCAACTGATAGGTGAAGGCAGCACTGTAGGTTTTGTTGTCGACTTCACCGGCGTGCTTGGCATAGCCGCCGTTGTTGTTGAACGCATAGCCGGCCGAACCGTTTTTGCCGTCGCTGGTGCTGTCGAAATAACGCAGGTCAGTCTTGAACGACTGGTCATTGCCCAACGGCAATACGTGGACCAGGCCGAAATAGTTCTGTTTGTAGAAGTCTTCCAGGTTGGCGTAGTAGTACTGCAACGTCAGGTTTTTAGCGATGACGTTGTCAGAAGAACCAAACGGCTGGTAGTCGACACCACCGAAACGGAAGCTGTCGCTGTCGCGAGTGGCACCGGCCACGCTCAAGCCCGTGGAGTTGCTCGATGCACGACCTTCAGCCTTGTTCAGCTCGCCGCCGGTGAAGGTGACGTTGGGAATGTCCTTGGAGGTCAGGATACCGCCGTCAAAGGTCTGCGGCGCGGCACGGCTGTCGTTGGACACCAGGATCGGCAGGATCGGCGCCAAACCACCGCCCACGTGCAATTCAGTCTGGGAAATACGGAATTTAACGTTGCCGGCTGCGCGACCGAAGCTGTCAGCAGGCTCGGTGCCATTGTTCTTCACCGGGAAGAAGCTGTTGCCGTTACCCGACAGGCCATTGCCCGCTGCGTGGCCATCGCCACCGTCCAGACGCAACGCGCCGAAAGCCATCACGTCGAAACCTACGCCGACGGTGCCCTGGGTGTAACCGGATTTATAGTCGAAACGCAGTACTTGAGCCGCTTCCCGCAGGTCGTTCGCCGTGCCGGAGTGAACGTCGGCGTTGTAGTACATGGTGCGCGAACTGATCGAAGAATGACTGTCTTCGAGGAAGCCGCTATGGCCGTCACCCGTGCCGAGTGAGCCAAGACCAAAGCCGTCCGCGCTGGCGTGTTGTGCAAGGACAGCCGCCGTGATGGCCAACGCTAATGTAGAGAGTTTCATTTACTGCGCCCCTGTGAACATTATTTTTTTACTGTCCTTCGAGCGAATACCGTTGCGGCCCTGCAAACGCTGCGGATTGTGGCATGGGGCCGATGGCGCAGATTGTGAAATTTTTGTCATGTACCGATGAAAAAACCGTCATGAAAAGGCCGTACAAGCCGGCCTTGTTCGAGGGTTGAATGGCCTGCGGTTGTACGACAACCGCTACTGCGCCGTGCGCTGATCAGGCCGAAGTCGGTGGCGAAAATGCGAGAAATGGTAGGCAACCGCCAGCCATATAAACCATGCAGGCATCACGCAAAGGGCCAGGCGGGTATCTGGGCGAAGTGCCAGCAGGCAAAGTACGAACGCCATGAAGCCAAGTGAAACCCACGCCAACGGCACGCCACCGGGCATTTTGTAGAGGGATTTTTCATGTAGCTCCGGGCACTTTTTCCGATAGGCGATGTAGGACGCCAGGATGGTCGACCAGGTAAAGATCACCAGGATCGCCGAAACGGTGGAGACGATGGTAAAGGCCGTCATCACTTCCGGGACTATAAACAGCAGCAACAAGCCCAGCAGCATCAGGAAGGTGGTAAACGCCAGGCTGATAAACGGCACGCTGTTTTTCGACAGTCGTCGGAATATCCCGGGTGCGTCTCCCAGGTCCGCCAGGCCGAACAACATGCGACTCGCCGAAAACACCCCGCTGTTGGCCGAAGAAGCCGCTGAGGTCAGTACCACGAAATTCACAATCCCGGCGGCGGCGGGAAAGCCGGCCACCAGGAACAGCTCGACAAAGGGGCTCTTGCTGGGCGACACCTGCTCCCAGGATGTCACCGCAATGATGCAGGCCAAGGCCAGCACGTAGAACAGGATGATCCGCAGCGGAATCGAGTTGATTGCCTTGGGCAGTGTCTTCTCCGGCGAACGGGTTTCGGCCGCCGCCGTGCCGATCAACTCGGTACCGGCAAACGAGAAGATCGCCATCTGGAACCCGGCAAAGAAGCCGAACACGCCATTGGGAAACGCCGCCTGTTTATCCAGCAAATGATTCAGGGAAGCCGTGACGCCGGTGGGCGACACAAACGAGCTGGCAATCAACACCACGCTCACACTGATCAGGGTCACCACGGCGATGATCTTGATGATCGCAAACCAGAACTCCACCTCGCCGAACAGCCGCACCGTCAGCACATTCAGGGCAAACAGGGTCAGCAGCATTGCAATCGCCGGTATCCAGGCCGGCACGTGCGGGAACCAGTACTGGAAAAAGCCCCCGACCACCACCGCATCCCCCACCACCGCCACGCTCCAGCTCAGCCAGTACGACCAGCCGAGAAAAAACGCCGCACGCGGCCCCAGGTAGGCACCGGCAAAGTCGGCGAAGCTCTTGAAGTTCAGGTTGGACAGCAGCAGCTCACCCATGGCGCGCATCACGAAATACACAAACAGCCCGATGATCATGTAGATCAGGATGATCGAGGTGCCGGACAGCGCGATGATCTTGCCCGAGCCCATGAACAGGCCGGTGCCGATCGCACCGCCCATGGCCATCAGTTGGATATGGCGGTTGTTGAGGGTGCGTTGCAAAGCGGGCTTTTCAATCAGCCCGGGCACGGTTGTTTTCATCACAAAACCTCTTGTTATGTTTTTGAGTTTTGGCAGAAAAAAGTCAGGCGTTGTTTATTGTTGGAATGGCATTGGGGTCAGGCGTGTTTGTTCTCGAAACCGTGCAGCACGTTGACCGCGTTG
Source organism: Pseudomonas sp. IPO3774 (assembly GCF_013386835.1). Lineage (NCBI taxonomy): Bacteria > Pseudomonadati > Pseudomonadota > Gammaproteobacteria > Pseudomonadales > Pseudomonadaceae > Pseudomonas > Pseudomonas sp. IPO3774. The sequence goes on along the minus strand of NZ_JACAQY010000062.1, from coordinate 67,924 downwards.
ATGCCGATTTCATCGACCATGTAGCCGCCTTCCATCACAAACAGCGTGGGCACGCCGACGCTGGCGATGATCTCGCCGATGCCGAGGAAGTCGCGGCTTTCCAGCAGGAAATGACTGATGGGATCGTCCTTGAAGGTGTCGACGCCGAGGGAAATCACCAGCACTTGCGGCGAGAACTTTCTGAGTTGATTGCAGGCGTCGAGCAACGCTTCTTTGTAGGTGCTCCACCCGGTGTTTTTCGCCAGCGGGTAGTTCAGGTTGAACCCCTCGCCCGCCCCGGCACCGCGCTCGGCACTGAAGCCCGAATAGTAGGGATACGACACGGACGGATCGCCATGCAGCGAGACGAACATCACGTCATTGCGGTTGTAGAAGATGTTCTGCGTGCCGTTGCCGTGGTGGAAATCCACGTCCAGCACCGCGACCCGTTTGGCGCCTTGGGTGATCGCCTGTTGCGCGGCAATGGCTGCGTTATTCAGGTAGCAATAACCACCCATGTATTCCCGCGCCGCATGGTGGCCCGGTGGCCGGCACAGGGCGAAGGCGCTGTCGTGGCCTTCATCAATCAATGCCAGGCCGGTGAGCGCGATATCGGCGCTGGTCTTCACCGCTTCCCAGGTGGTGCTGGTGATCGGTGAACCGGCATCCATCGCGAAAAACCCGAGCTTGCCGTCGATGAATTCCGGCACCTGCTCATTGGCCAGGTCCCGCACCGGCCACACCAGCGGCAAGGCGTCATGGGCACGGCCAATCGCCGTCCATTCGGCCCAGGCGGTTTCCAGGAAGGACACGTAGCGTTCGCTGTGGGCATTGACGTAACAGGCCCGGTCGAAGGTGCGCGGGACGATGATATCGCCCAGGCCCACGTGCTTGACCCGGTCACGCACCGTGTCGGCGCGGCTGGGTTGTTCGAAGGACGGCTTGAGCACGCCATCCTTGAGTTCGGTGCCATGGTGCAAACGATGAGAGTCGCTGAAAACAGTCAACATGAAAGACATCCACCCGTGAAAGACAGGTGATTATTTTGTTCTGGCTGCGGTGGGCTTTCTTTGCTTTTACGTGCGCCGATGCTAGCGTAATCGGGAATTTTTACCCCAAAGAGCTGCCATGAAGAAAAATAAAACCAGACAGGTCGCACTTGACGACACCGATCTCGCCATCCTCGCCTTGCTGCAGGAAGACGCGAGTATTTCCAACGCAGAACTCAGCGAGCGCCTGTCATTGAGCCTCACTCCATGCTGGCGACGGCGCAAGCGGCTGGAGGAAGAAGGCGTGATCAAGGACTACCAGGCCAACCTCGATCGCAAGATGCTGGGCCTGGAGATCATGGCGTTTGTGCATGTGCGGTTTGCCGTGCATTCCGACCATACGCCAGAGGACTTTGAGGCCGTGATCAAGGAGCTGCCGCAGGTGCAGTCCTGCCACAAGATCACCGGGGATGCGGATTATCTGCTGCAGGTGCTGGCGGAGGATCTGGACGCCTACAGCGATTTTGTGGAGAGCGTGTTGCGGCGGCAGTTGGGGATTGCGTCGATTCAGTCGAGCCTGGCGTTGCGGGAGGTGAAGGCGACAAGTCGGGTGGCGATTCCGGGGCGGGTTGGGAAGTGATCCGATGCAAATACCATTGTGGCGAGGGAGCTTGCTCCCGTTGGACTGCGTAGCGGTCCTGTCGTTGGAGGCGCTTCACACCCCAGCGGGAGCAAGCTCCCTCGCCACGGGTTAGTGGTTTTCTGACAGAGCAGTGGCGTTTGGCGGATTGCCGGGGCTGCTGCGCACCCCAGCGGGAGCAAGCTCCCTCGCCACAGGCTGTGTGTTGTCCGAAGATATCTGACGGCTAGCGCAGGGACTGCTGCAGGAACTCGCTGATCAGGCTGAGCACCTGCTGCTGGATCTGCGGCTTGGGACGAGCACCCTTGGCATCCAGGCAGATAAAGCCTTCGCCGGGGTCGCTCTGTTCAATCCGCTCCACCGCGCCCGGCTTGCAGATGGGCAGGAAGCTGAAGTGCGTGGCGTCGCTGATTTCCACGTAGCGCGAAGTCTTCTGCGGCAGGCGCTTGGCCAAGTCGGCCGACTCGAGTGCGGCGGGCAATTCCGGCGACGGTGTGCCCGCCGCAATCACCAGCGTGGGGCGGTTCAGCGCCGCGAGGCTGGCATCGCTGAAGCCGCGGGCGAATCCCAGGTCCAGGGAAACAATGGCCGCCACGCGCGGGTCGCTCAAGTCACCGGCCAGTCGCTGCCTCGCCTGCTCGGTGCGACCAACCTCAAGTTGTTCGTAGGCCTTGCAAGGGGCAATTTCCGGATGCAACTTGCAGTCCTCGGTAAAGCGCTGCGGATCAAAGCGGGCACCGCCGACTTCGAGTGCGGTCCAGCCACCGAGGGAGTGCCCGACGACGGCGATCTTGCGTTGGGCCACCGCGCCGAAGCGTTTCGGCTGGGCAATCACGGCATCAATCACCCGATGGATATCGAGGGGCCGTTTCCACAGCTCGGAAGCGGCCGGCTGTGTGCGGTCCTTGCTGGTGGTGCCGGGGTGGTTGGGCGAGGCGACGATATAACCCTGCCCGGCCAACGCACTGGCGAGCCAGGACTGGTTGATCCAGTTGCCGAAGATGCCGTGGGAGATCACCACCAACGGATGCTCGCCGGCGGCCGGTGCGGCGTCCTTCAAGGCCGGCGCGCCGACAAACACCGGATTGTCAGCAATCAGTTCTGGTGTGCCGGAAGCATGGGTCGGGTACCACACCGCCACCTGCAACGGCCTGCCGTGCTCCGCGTCGGGAATCACTATTTCCTGGAAGCCGATCCGAACCTCATTGGCCTGGGCCAGACCGGTTACAACCGTCAACAACAGCGCAGCACACAGCGTTTTCATCCTTGAGTTCCCTAAGTGGCTAAGCGCCATATTCTGGCATGGCCGTCATGGGAAAGCAGGTGGGAAATCAATGCGCGTATAAATCATCAGGCTATGGCAACTATCCGAATGGTACGACTACCATGTAGTCACACTCCTTTCAGATAGCCCCCAATGATCAAAGCCAGCCTGCGTAGTCACCTGACCCTCTGGTTTGCCGGTTTGTCGCTGCTCACCCTGGTGAGCGTAGGGTTCTACGTTGGGCACATCGCTACCGAGCAACTGAAACTGGCCAGTGGCAATGCCTTGTTGAGCACTGCCCGCTCCACCGCCGCGCTACTGGCGGTGCAGCTGCGTGAACGCCAGCTCGAAGTGTCGCTGCTCAGCCGCGCACCGCTGTTCAGACGGGGCAACCTGGACGATCCGGACATACTGACCTCCATGGAACAGCGCACCCAGTCCCGCGCCGAGTACGCATGGATGGGCGTCGCCGACACCGACGGGCGTGTGCGCCAGGCGGTGAATGGGCTGCTGGTCAACCAATCCGTAACGGCACGGCCCTGGTTCCAGGCGGGTTTGCAGGGCAACTACACCGGCGATCCCCACGAGGCGGTACTGCTTGCCAAGCTGCTGCCGGGCTCCAACGGTGAGCCCTGGCGCTTCATCGACTTTGCCGCACCGATTCGCAATGCCGGGGGCCAGGTGATCGGCGTACTGGGGGCTCACGCCCACTGGACGTGGGTGACACAAATTGTCGAAGCGGCCAAAGGCAATACGCCGGACATCGAGGCGCTGATCATCGACAACGACGGCAAGGTGCTCTACCCGGAACAACTGGCCGGCCAGCAACTGCCCCAGGACCGCCTGGCCAATGACACCGGCTGGTCGGTCGACAACGGCTACGTGACCAGCGCCGTGGCGGTGCCCAGCCCGTCGAATTCCAGCGTGACCTGGTACATCGTGATGCGCCAGCCGCTGGAAATCGCCCTGCACCCTGCCCGCGTATTGCTCTACAAACTGCTGCTGTTGGGCGTCATTGCCGCGGTGATTTTCGGCCTCGTGGCGTATTACCTGGCGTCGTACCTCAGCCGGCCCATCGAAGAACTCGCGCGCTCAGCCAAGCAGGTCCAAAACCAACAGCCTGGCGCGTATTTCCCTCAAGACCATTTCGTACTGGAAATCGCCCAGCTCGGGCGCTCCATCAAGGGCATGACCCAATCGCTGCTTGGCAAGGAGCGCGAGCTGCAGGACACCAATGCGTCCCTGGAAGCCACCGTCGCCCAGCGCACTGCCGCCCTCACCCAGGCCAATGCCGAGCTGTTGAACCTCGCCAGCCATGACGCCCTCACAGGCGTCTACAACCGTCGGCGCTTCGATGAAAAACTGGCGGAGTACAGCCTGCTGTTCCAGCGCAGCGGGCGCGCATTTGCCTTGCTGCTGATCGACGTTGATCATTTCAAGCGGATCAACGATACCCATGGGCATGCCGTCGGGGACGATGTACTGCGCCAGCTCGCGCAGCTGATTCAGGACGCCACCCGCGCCACCGACTTCGTCGCCCGTTACGGCGGTGAAGAGTTTGCGGTGCTGTTGCCGGAAGTCGAAGCGCCGGACAGCCCGGACGTGGTGGCCGAGAAGATTCGCGCGGCAATTGCCGGAGCGCATTTCGAGACCGTTGGGCAGGTCACGGTGAGTATTGGCGTCGGGCTCGTTGAAGCTTCGGACAGCGACACCACAGTGCTGATCAAGCGTGCGGATCAGCAGTTGTATCGGGCCAAGTCGTCGGGGCGTAACCAGGTGGCGTGAGTCACTTTGACTGAACGTTTGCCTTCAAGAACGCGAGAAAGGTCTTGAAGGCGAACGAGCGATTTCTGGTGCTGGGGTAATACAGGAAAAAACCGGGCCGCTCCGGGAGCCAGTCCTCCAACAACCGCACCAGCTTGCCGGCTTGAACGAGCGCTTGGATCTGCTCCTCATGGAAGTAGCCAATACCGGCGCTGTTCAACACGGCGTCCAGCGCCACGTCCATGTCATCGACGGCCATATTGCTGTTGACGTCGATCCGTATCACATCGGCGTTCTTCTCGAACTCCCACGAGTAGGCGCGCTCGGATGTCGGAAAACGAAAGGCAACGCAGTCATGCTTCAGTAAGTCCTGGGGCTTACGCGGCGCGGAGTGCCCGGATCGTTGCAAGTAGTCAGGGCTGGCAACGACGGCAAACCTGAGGCTCGGGCTGACCGGCACCGCGATCATATTTTCCGAGACCACATGACCGAGTCTCACCCCAGCGTCCATCCCATCCTGGGTGATGTTCAGCAGACGGTCTTCAGCAAACAGTTCGACACTGATATTCGGATACTCGCGCACGAAGTCAGTACATAGCTTCGATAAAAACAGCCTGGCGGCCTGGCGTGCTGCGGTTATTTTTAACGACCCGGTCGGGGACTCCCGAAAGGGCATAATTCCCTCAACCGCTTCATCGATGCCCTTGATGGCCGGTGCAAGATTTTCAAACAGCTTAAGCCCCACTTGCGTCAATGAAACGCTGCGGGTAGTGCGGTTGACCAGACGTAATTGCAGTTGCTCCTCCAACTGACGAATCGAATGACTGATGGCCGATGGCGAGACGCCCAGTTCGACGCTGGCCTTCTTGAAACTCTGGTGCCTGGCCACGGCAGAGAACGTAATGAGGTCGGCAAGCCTTGGCTTCATTGATGAATACTCTTCAATACTGAGTTATTTTTACAGCCATTATCAGAACAATAATCTTGCATTAGTCTCTGCACTTCAGCAACTTGAACAGAGGCGACATCATGAAAACAGCACACATTATCTGGGCTCACCCACGGGAAAATTCACTCACCTCGCAAGTCGTGACCGCACTTAAAGCCGCCGCTGCCGAAAAGGAAATCAACGTGCGCGAACTGGACCTGTACCGCGCCGGTTTCGACCCGGTACTGCGCGAGGAAGACGAACCCGACTTCAGCAACTCGGATAAGCCATACAGCGAGCAGGTTTATCAGTTGTTTGACCAGATGGCCGGATCAGACATGGCCTTTGTCGTGTTTCCGGTCTGGTGGTATTCCATGCCAGCGATTTTGAAAGGCTACGTTGACCGGGTCTGGAACTACGGTTTGACCTACGGCAACGGCAAGCAACTGCCCTACTCTTCCATCCGCTGGATTGCCCTTGTGGGCGGCGCGCAGGGCAAGTTCGAGTCGCATAAAAAAGATGCCTACATGCAAGACCTGCTCAACGATGGCATCGCCAAATACTCCGGCGTGGAAGACTCCAGGGTCACGTTCTTGTACAACACCCTGGCGTTTGAGGAGAGTATCGAAGACATGAACCATCATCATCATGGCTTGATCCAGCAGGCGAAACACGAGTTGTATCTGCTGGCTGCATAACGCTGAGGGCGCCTCACAGGAATCGAGCGTCGATGGCACGCCACGGCTTCCGTGGCGACTTGTTGAATCATCTCGTTGACGGCTTAAAGTTTCAAGCGACCTGGCCGACCTACTACAGACACGTATCGGGACGCTTATGCTCTATGAAAAAAACAACTGGTTTGATCGGATTGACATGTATTGCTGTTGTTACCACCTGCCTGGGGGGCGAAACAAGTACATCTGACCTGAACGATAAAAAGATCAAGTTAATAACCGACACAGCCGCCACGATTTGCGCTAGCTTTTCGGACAAAGGCGAAAGCAGCGAGTTGAAGGTGGCAGGCGGAGTTAATGCGCAGCTGTCAAAACTATCACGCGCACTGGCTGACCTCGGGCTGAACCTCAAGGCTGACTACGACACACAACAGCATCAAGGCGTTTTAAAAGACCAAGTCCTTGATGCAATCAAAGAGTCCAACTCGTGCCGGCTCGACGTGTTCCACTCATTATTAAACGATACTAATCAGTCGCGCACACGCGCCAAACAGCCGCCCACTACGAGCAATAACCAAACCACCCACGGAAACGGCAGTCATAATATTCAAAACGTATCCGGAGGCGTAGTAAATATAAATGCGAAATAAAACCAGGCGGTATGCCGGAGTATTGGTTCTGGGCATTTTCTCTAACGCCTATGCTGACCAGACCACCCATAGAGACTGCAGTTCGAATATCGAAAACATCCAACAGGGAGGCACCGTAAACATCAGCTGTTACTTCAACAAAAACTCTCCGCAGGACGTGTACCTGATCGCAACTCACCCCACGCTTGTCGAAGCAGAAAAGGTCCACTTTCTGAATATGTTTGAGGATAACGGCAGATCTTATCTTTCGCTCGCGCTAAAAAACATATCTGAAATCCCCGCTCGTGACGTGACGGTTGATTTGATGGATCCATCCTCCGCCGGTACTTACTCAGCGCTCAAGCCGTTCAAATTGAGCCAAAGCAAAGTGGCCGCCCAGCTGGGGACTCGAAAATGGACAATCCCAAGGCATTCAAGCATGGACTTTCCTTTTGTCTCGCTAGAGCAACTTGTTGCAAAAGTCCACTCCAGCGTCGATATCGAGCACTTCTGCCCTTTTGATGGAAGCTTGGTTGCACAAGAAGCGCCGGACGAGCCTTCCACACCGAACAGCCCTGATGCAGGCACCTACTCACACATAGTAAGAGTCCCGATAGTCATTAAAGTCCACTACAAGACAATCTTTGAAGAGACCATCACGAAGTACCTGACCGCATTCGTGCTCTACGCAGATCGCCGTAGCACCCGCGATGTGTGGTACCCCAGCGTTGGCAAGCCGTTACCGTTGAAGTGTGCGAAGTATTAGTCGGTCCGCCCTGTAAAGTTGTACACCACCTTAAAGCCTGGCAGGCTTATGCTAAGGCCCTTTCCTGTTTCGGCGTCGCCTGCCCATGTCCATCACCGATAACCTGCTCGCCTTCACCTTCGCCGCCACGTTGCTCACGTTAACGCCCGGACTGGACACGGCCCTGGTATTGCGCACTGCAACGGTGGAGGGCAAGCAACAAGCCTTGCGCGCCACCCTGGGTATCAATGCCGGCTGCCTGCTGTGGGGTGCAGCGGTGGCCTTTGGGCTGGGCGCGTTGATTGCCGTGTCCGAGGTGGCCTTTAACGTCTTGAAGTACTGCGGCGCGGCTTACCTGGCGTGGCTGGGCTTGAACATGCTGGTGCGTCCGCGCAGTTCGCTGGCGTCCGTCGAGGCCGATGGAAAGCCCGGCGCCAACTGGTTCCTGAAAGGCATGATGGGCAACGTCCTCAACCCCAAGATCGGGATTTTCTACGTGTCTTTCCTGCCGCAGTTCATTCCCCAGGGGCATCCGCTGGTGGCGTGGACGTTCGGGCTGGTGAGCATCCACGTGGTGATCAGCCTGGCCTGGTCACTGATACTGATCGGTGCCACGCAGCCATTGGCCGGTGTGCTGCGGCGTGAAAAGGTGATCAAGTGGATGGACCGCACCACCGGCATGATATTCGTGCTGTTCGCGGCCCGGCTGGCCTTCAGCAAGCGCTGAAGTCAGCGCCGGTCCCGATGCCGTACCAGGCCTTCCAGGGTAAACCGCGCCTGCATCAGCACCACATCCCGCACCAGTTCCATTTCCTTCTGGCTCACTTCGGTCCAGTTCAAGGCGGAGAGCAGCTTGGGTTTCTGCACCCGAAACGCCAGGCCCTGGGTGAACAGCGCCATCGAGTGGATCACCGTGCGCTCGTCGTCAACGGCAAGGCCGGCAACGCGCGCGATCAGCAGGCGGATCACGTTGGCGATGCGCGCCTTGAAGCGTTCCTCGAACGCCATGGTCGCGCTTTCAGGGCAGAGCCCGGCTTGATGGCGATCAAGAAACGCTCGCCACGCGGTGGTCTGGGGACTGTCCTGGATCGTTGAAACCACCGCGCCGAGAATGCCCAGTGAGGCGTCGATCAACCTCTGATCGTCGACCCCGGGATCGGCCAGCGCACCTTCTGCGGCTTCAACGGTAGGCGCCATCTTTTGCCACAACAGCGTGATCAAGTGCTCGACGCATTCCAGGTACACGCCTTCCTTGCCATCGAAGTAGTACTGGATCGCGGGCGCATTGACGCCGGCAGCATTCGCGATGTCTCGCGTGGACGCGCCGTCGTAGCCACGCTCGCCAAATACCTCGACAGCCGCCTCGATAATGCGTGCGCGGGTTTCTTCACCCCGCTGATAACCCCCTTCGGCGGCCGGTTTGTGTCGTGCCATGTGCCACTCCATTTTTTTAACGTAACCAAAATATACCAGTTGACAAAAATTCGCGAAAAAACGAATTTATTCCAACTGATATAAAACTGGAGTGACTTGATGTCCGCTGCACCTCCCTCTCCTCAGGTCATTCCTGAAACCACCGTCAACGGCCAACGTGGCAAAGCCCGACGGATTCTACTGTCACTCGCCGGCGTGGCGCTGTTGGCCGGGCTGGCGTGGGGCGCCTGGTGGTGGCTCACCGGGCGCTTTATCGAGACCACCGACGACGCCTATCTGCAAGCCGACAGCATCAGCGTGGCGCCGAAAATCAACGGCTACGTCGCCGAGGTGCTGGTGGCCGACAACCAGAACGTGAAGCGTGGCGACGTGCTGGTGCGCCTGGATGCGCGCAAATACCAGGCAGTGAGTGACGAAGCCTCGGCGACGATTGCGGCCCGCGAGGCTGACTTTGCCAAGGCCCAGGCCGACCTGGTGCAACAGGACTCGACCATCGCCGAAGCACGGGCCCAACTGCAAGGCGCCCAGGCCGACGCCCAGCACGCGCAAACCGAAGTCGCACGTTATGCGCCGCTGGCGCGTTCCGGGGCCGAGCCGGAAGAACGCCTGGCGCAGCTCAACAACCAGCTCGCCCAGGCCCGCAGCACCGTGGCCGCCAAGCAGGCCGCGTTGCGCTCCAGCCAGACCCGCTACGGCACCCTCGAAGCCCAGCTCAAGCAAGCCCAGGCGCAACTCGGCGTGGCCAAGGCCAGCGAAGCCCAGAGCCAGCTGGACGTGGACGACGCGGTGATTCGCAGCCCGCTCGATGGCCGCGTCGCTGATCGCGGTGTACGCGTCGGCCAATACGTGCAGCCGGGCACACGCTTGTTGACAGTGGTGCCGGTGAGCGCGATCTACCTGACCGCCAACTACAAGGAAACCCAGATCGGCGAGATGCGCGCCGGGCAGACCGTCACCGTGCATGTGGACGCACTGCCAGGCCATGATATTCAGGGCCATATCGACAGCCTGTCCCCCGGCACCGGCGCACAGTTCGCGTTGCTGCCGCCGTCCAACGCCACCGGCAACTTCACCAAGATCGTGCAGCGCGTGCCGGTGCGGATTTCCCTGGATGTACCGGATGACGACGTGCGCCAGGCACTGGTGCCCGGCTTGTCCGCCACCGTGGAAGTCGACACCCGCACCCACAAGGCAGACGCCAACCATGGCTGAAGCCATCTTGACCGAAGTGCCCGCGGACAAACCGCGCAACGCTTCGCTGACCGACTGGATCGCGGTTGCCGCCGGCTCGCTGGGCGCCTTGCTGGCGACCCTGGACATCTCGATCACCAACTCGGCGCTGCCGCAGATCCAGGGCCAGATCGGCGCGACCGGTACCGAGGGCACGTGGATCGCCACCGGTTACCTGATGTCGGAAATCGTCATGATTCCCCTCGCCGCCTGGCTGACCCGGGTATTCGGCCTGCGCCGGTTCCTGATCGGCACCGCGTTGATGTTCACGTTTTTCTCGATGTTCTGCGGGCTCTCCTCAAGCCTCGGCGCGATGATCGCCGGGCGTATCGGCCAGGGTTTTGCCGGCGGCGCGATGATCCCGACCGCGCAGACCATCGTGCGCACCCGCCTGCCTGCCCATCAGTTGGCAATCGGCACCACGATGTTCGGCATGACGGTGATCCTCGGTCCGCTGCTGGGCCCGGTGATTGGCGGATGGCTCACGGAAAATATCAACTGGCGCTGGTGCTTCTTCATCAACCTGCCCGTCAGCATCACCTTGATCACCTTGCTGATCACCGGCCTGCCCAGCGACCGCATGAACCTCCAGCAATTCATCAAGGCCGACTGGCTGGGCATCATTGGCCTGGCCATGGGCCTGAGTTCACTCACCGTGGTGCTGGAAGAAGGCCAGCGCGAACACTGGTTCGATTCGCAGTTGATCATCTGGTTGAGCATCACGATGGTGATCGGCTTCTTCCTGATTGCCGTCGGGCAAGTCCGCTCGAGTACGCCGATCCTGCGCCTGCAACTGGTGCTCAACCGCAGCTTCGGCAGCGTGCTGCTGATCGCCACGGCGGTCGGCGCCGGGCTCTATGGCACGGCGTACCTGGTGCCGCAGTTCCTCGGCATCCTGTCGGGCTATAACGCGCAACAGTCGGGTTCGATCATGTTGCTGTCGGGGATTCCGGCGTTCCTGCTGATGCCGATCCTGCCGCGAATGCTTGGCCGCCTGGACCTGCGGATGATGGTCGGCGTGGGTTTGTTGATGTACTGGGCCAGCTGCTTTCTCGACACCCAGCTCACCGCCCAGAGCGTCGGCCATGATTTCTACTGGTCGCAGATCCTGCGGGGCTTCGGGCAGATCCTGGTGATGATGCCCCTCAGCCAACTGTCGATGCGCTCGGTGGAAACCCGCGATGCGGGTGACGCGGCCGGGCTCTACAACATGTCACGCAACCTCGGCGGTACCTTGGGGCTGGCGCTGCTCGGCGTACTGATGGACCGGCGCAGCCACTTCCACGACGACATGTTGCGCGAAGGCATCCAGGCCAACACCCAGTTGACCCAGGATCAAATGGCGAGCGATACCGCCAGCTACCTGGCGCAAACCGGCGACCCGTCCACCGCCTCGCTGCAGGCCCTCAGTCATCTGGCCAACGACATCGCCCAACAAGCGGCGGTGATGGCCTACAACGACGCGTTCTACGTGCTGGGACTCGCCATGCTGGCGTGCCTTCCCCTGATCTTCATCCTGAAAAAGCGCGCGGCGCAGGCAGGCCAACGAACATGAGTTATCGCTCACTTCCCTTGCTCTTCACCGTCGGCCTGCTGACGGCGTGTACCGTGGGGCCGGACTACCAGGGCGCGCCGGATGCCTCGCCAAAGACCCTCGCGGCCGGGCACTTGCCCCACGCCGACATAGGCCTGCCGCGTACGCCCGCGGTCGCCCAGTGGTGGCAAGCCCTGGGCGATCCGCAGCTCAACCAATTGGTGGCCCAGGCCCTGCAAAACAGTCCGGACATGGCGACCGCCCAGGCGCGCCTCAAGCAATCGCGAGCCAGTCTGAGTGGCGCCAACGCCAACGCCCTGCCCAAGATCACCGGCGATGCAGCGATGCTGAAGCTGCGCTCCCCCGACACCTCGGCGCTGGGTGGCAGCAGTGGCGGTGGTCGCGGGCCATTGAGCCTTTACCTCGCCGGGTTTGATGCCAGCTGGGAGGCCGACCTGTTCGGCGGCACCCGGCGTGCAATCGAGGCGGCCCAGGCGGAAAACGACGCCTCGCAGGCGCAACTGGCCGATGCCCAGGTGCAACTGGCAGCCGAGGTGGTGCAGACCTATGCCGACGTGCGTGACCAGCAGGCGCGACTGGCACTGGTGGACGCCAGTGTCGAGATTGAGGAACAGGCGCTGGACCTGACCCAGCAGCGACGCAGCCGTGGCGTGGCCTCGCAGTTACAGCTGGAGCAGGTCCTGACACAGGCCGAAAACACCCGGGCCCAACGCCTGCCGCTGCAAGCGTCAATCGTCGAGGCGATTGACCAGTTGAACCTGCTCTGCGGCCTGGAACCGGGCGAGTTGGACGCGAGCCTCAACACTCCCCGCGCCCTGCCCGCTATCCCTAGCCAGGTACCCTTTGCAGACCCGGCGGCGATCCTGAAAGCACGCCCGGATATCCGGGTGGCAGAGCGCCAACTGGCTTCCAGCAACGCGCAGATCGGCGAGAAAACCGCCGACTGGTTTCCCAAGCTCAGCCTGATGGGCGACTTGTCGTTCTCGGCGGCCGATCCCGGGCACCTGGCGCGCAAGGACAGCGGCACCTGGCTGCTGTTGCCGCGGCTGACCTGGAACGCATTGGATTTCGGCCGGGTGGCGGCCAGTGTCAAAGGTGCGCAAGCCGGGCGCGACGAGGCCCTGGCCCATTACAAAAGCGTGGTGTTGAGTGCGTTGCGTGATGCGGATGTGGCCCTGGCGCGGTATGGCAACCAGCGGCAGAACGTGGTGCTGCTGCGTAACGTGGAATCTTCGGCGGTACGGGCTGCGGACCTGACGCGCCAGCGTTATAAGGCAGGTACGGCGAGCACGCTGGATTGGCTGGACGCGGAACGTACGCGGTACCAGGCGCAGGAAAGCCGGATTTCCGGGGATGCGCTGTTGCTCAAGGACTTTGCGTCATTGCACAAGGCGCTGGGGTTGGGATGGACGTTGTGACAAATAACCCGAGTGACCACTGACCTGTGGCGAGGGGGCTTGTCCCCCGTTGGGCTGCGCAGCGGCCCCAAAAAAGAGGGACTGCTACGCAGTCCAACGGGGGACAAGCCCCCTCGCCACAACAAGCCCTCTCACCACAGGTACGGTGTCAGCTTTTAATTGGCCGTATTGGCCCGCGCCGCGTGCAGCTTCTTGTAGCTGTCGATCAACCGCAGGTGCCGGTCCAGCCCTTCCAGCTTCATGCTCGTCGGCGTCAAACCATAGAACCGCACACTGCCATTCACCGACCCAATCGCCGCGTCCATCCGCTCGTTGCCAAACATCCGGCGGAAATTCACTTCGTAGTCCGCCAGTTCCAGGTCTTCGTCCAGCTCCATCTCCAGCACCGCATTCACGGCCTGATAGAACAAGCCGCGCTCGACGGTGTTGTCGTTGTACTGCTGGAACATCTCCACCAGTTCCTTGGCTTCTTCAAACTGCTGCAGGGCCAGATAAATCAGCAGCTTCAGTTCCAGGATGGTCAGTTGACCCCACGCCGTATTGTCATCGAACTCGATGCCGATCAAGGTGGTGATGTCGGTGTAGTCGTCCAGTTCGCTTTCCACCAGGCGCTCAACCAACCCCTTCAATTCCGCTTCGTCGAGGCGATGCAGGTTCAGGATGTCCTCGCGGAAAAACAGCGCCTTGTTGGTGTTGTCCCAGATCAGGTCGTCGATCGGGTAGATCTCCGAATAGTCGGGCACCAGGATGCGGCAGGCGGTCGCGCCGATGTGCTCGTACACCGCCATGTAGACTTCCTTGCCCATGCCTTCGAGGATGCCGAACAACGTGGAGGCTTCCTCGGCATTGGAGTTTTCACCCTGGCCGGAGAAGTCCCATTCGACGAACTCGTAATCCGACTTCGAGCTGAAGAAGCGCCACGACACCACACCGCTGGAGTCGATGAAGTGCTCGACAAAGTTGTTCGGTTCGGTCACCGCATGGCCTTCAAACGTCGGCTGCGGCAGATCGTTCAGGCCTTCAAAGCTGCGGCCTTGCAGCAGTTCGGTGAGGCTGCGTTCCAACGCCACTTCCAGGCTTGGGTGCGCGCCGAACGAGGCGAATACGCCGCCGGTGCGCGGGTTCATCAACGTCACGCACATCACCGGGAATTCACCGCCCAGGGACGCATCCTTCACCAGTACCGGAAAGCCCTGGGCTTCCAGGCCCTGGATACCGGCCAGGATACCGGGGAATTTCGCCAGCACTTCCTGTGGTACATCCGGCAGCGCGAATTCACCTTCGATGATTTCGCGTTTTACCGCGCGTTCGAAGATTTCCGACAGGCACTGCACTTGCGCTTCGGCCAGGGTGTTACCGGCACTCATGCCGTTGCTGAGGTACAGGTTCTCAATCAGGTTGGACGGGAAATACACCACCTCGCCATCGGACTGGCGCACGAACGGCAGCGAAACAATGCCGCGCTCTTCGTTGCCGGAGTTGGTGTCGTAGAGGTGTGAGCCGCGCAGCTCGCCGTCACGGTTGTAGATGTGCAGGCAATGCGCGTCGAGTATCTCCGGTGGCAGTTCGTCCTTGCGGCCCGGCTTGAACCAGCGCTCGTCCGGGTAATGCACAAACGCCGCATTGGCGATGTCTTCGCCCCAGAACTGGTCGTTGTAGAAGAAGTTGCAGTTCAGCCGTTCGATAAACTCGCCCAATGCCGACGCCAACGCGCCTTCCTTGGTCGCGCCCTTGCCGTTGGTAAAGCACATTGGCGAGTGCGCATCGCGGATATGCAGCGACCACACGTTGGGCACGATATTGCGCCACGAAGCGATCTCGATCTTCATGCCCAGGCCCGCCAGAATGGCCGACATGTTGGCGATGGTTGTTTCCAGCGGCAGGTCCTTGCCCGCGATGTAGGTGCCCGCGTCGGACGCCGCGCTCGGCATCAGCAATGCCTGGGCATCGGCATCCAGGTTTTCCACTTCCTCGATGACAAACTCCGGCCCGGCCTGCACGACTTTTTTCACGGTGCAGCGGTCGATGGAACGCAGGATGCCCTGGCGGTCTTTATCGGAGATGTCCGCCGGCAACTCCACCTGGATCTTGAAGATCTGGTTGTAGCGGTTTTCCGGGTCGACAATGTTGTTCTGGGACAGGCGAATATTGTCGGTAGGGATGTTGCGGGTTTCGCAGTACAACTTCACAAAGTAAGCCGCACACAACGCCGACGACGCCAGGAAGTAATCGAACGGACCGGGGGCCGAGCCATCGCCCTTGTAGCGAATAGGCTGGTCGGCCACCACGGTGAAGTCGTCGAACTTGGCTTCAAGTCGAAGGTTGTCGAGAAAATTGACCTTGATTTCCATGCGGGATTACCAGAATAGCGAGCAAAATATGGCCGCCATTATCCGGGTTTCGAGGCGTAAGTCTTGTGCTTTCGGGCCTGGGCGATCGTTGGCGATGGGTATCAGCCGTGTTGAAAGTCCGCAATCTGCTGCCACATCGCGATCGGGTTGGAGTACATCGGGAAGTGCCCGCACCGGGCAATCGGCGCCAACCGCACGCCTTGCGCCTGGATATGCGCCAGGTACGACAAATGGGCATTCTGCTCGCCGTACATGAACATGCGCGGGCATTCCAGGCCGAGGAACTTGCCCATCAAGTCGGCGTTATCCGACAGTTCGACCATCGACTGGAAGATCCCCCGCACCGCCCCGGCACGCACCTTGTGCCGCAGGCTCGCCGAATACAGCGCGCTGGCGTATGCCGGTGCCTGCCGGGTGCGCTCGATAAAGGCGCTGAAAAACGCCTCGGGATCGTCCGCCGGGTAGTCGACGATCTGCCGGCTGAGAAAGCAGTCTTCCGGGGCGATATTGCCTTCGATATCGACAAAGCTCAGCACCCGGCCCGGGAACTGGTGCGCCAACATCAGCGCGGTAAGCCCGCCCATGGAGTGGCCTACCAGATGGAAGCGCTCGATGTTGAAATGCTCGAGCACCTGCAAGGCGGTTTGCAGCAGGAACGGGATGGAGATCTTCGGCAGGTCATCGCAATGGCTCTCACCGCAACCCGGGGCGTCATAAGCCAAAAATGGATGACCGTCGAAGGCAGGTTGCTGGACGATGTCGGCGTAGTCTTCCTTGGTCGAGCCAAAGCCATGCAGGAACACGATTGGCGCCAGGGTACCCGCGCGGTGGATCGCGGCGATGTTCAACGGCACATCGGCGACGACGATGGGGAGTTGTGTGTGGGTGAATGGCATGGTGAAGACTCCCTGAAAAACCGATTGGCGGCTCAAAAGCCGTTAATTTCAACGGTATTCAGGTTTCTGTAAATTCCTGATTCGGGAAGGTATTCATAGGCTGATCGTATGAGTCGTTCCATAACGCCCTACCCCGCACTCAATCCCCACAACACGTCCAACACATGTTGCGTAGGCCGCTCAACCTCCCCGGCGCGATGGGCGATCCCCAGTTGGCGCCACAGCAACGGTTGCAACGGCCGCATCGCAATCAGGGTGTCGTGCAAGGGCGTGGACGCTTCATGGGGCAACAACGTGGCCCCGTAACCGGCGGCCACCAGGCTTTTGATTGCGTCGTTGTAATTCAGCTGAATACGCGCCGTCGGCTGGTAGCCGTCATTGGCAAACCACTCCGAGGTCAGGCGCGAAAGCCGGGTGGTGTTGTCATTCAGGATTAACGGCTGGGCAGCCAGCCAGGCGGGTGTTACCACCTCGGGGCATTCCCGGCGCGCCGGCAAAAATGCCATGACCGGGTCGCGCCGCCAGGGCTCGATCCGCAAGCCCTTCACCGGTGCCTGGGGCAGCGCCACCAGGCCGATCTCCAGGGCGCCCTCGGCCAGCTTCTTCAATGTGTCCTGCGACGTGAGCACCGCCACCTGCACATCAATGGCGGGATGATGTTGGCTCAAGGTTTCCAGGGCTTGCGGCAGCAACTGTGCGATGGCCCCGGTTGAGGCTCCCAGGCGCGCGCGCTCCACCAGGGTTTCGCCAATCGCTGAAGGCTGCACCCGCCCACGGGTACGCGATAGCAGCTTGCCGCCCACTCGCGCCTCCAGGTCGGCGATATGCAGGCTGACGGTGGGTGGCGCCAGGTTGAGCATGCGGGCTGCTTCGGCGAACGAACCGAGGTCGGCAATCGCCACCAACGTACGCAGGCGGTCCAGGCTGATTTCGCGCATGGGTCAATCCTCGTTCATAAAAACTGAACTTCATCGTTTGGAAATTCAACTTTTCCTATCCTAGCGGCTGGCCGAAGATTGGAACACCTGATTTCCTATCCGAGTGCATCCCATGGCAAATCCTCTTGTATTCATCGACGGCGACCAAGGCACCACCGGGCTACAGATCCATCAACGCCTGCGCGACCGCACCGATCTGCAACTGATCACCCTCAGCCCTGAACACCGCAAGGACCCGCAGCAGCGCGCCGAGATGATCAACGCCTGCGATATCGCGATTCTCTGCCTGCCCGACGACGCCGCACGGGACGCCGTCGCCAGCATCCACAATCCGGCCGTGCGGGTGATCGACGCGAGTTCGGCACACCGCACTCATCCCGACTGGACCTACGGTTTCGCCGAGATGAACCCGCAACAGGCGCAACGCATTGCCACGGCGCAGCGAGTGAGCAATCCCGGTTGCTATCCCACCGGCGCGATTGGTCTGTTGCGCCCGTTGCTTGAGGCCGGGCTGCTGCCCGGGGACTACCCGACGACCATTCATGCGGTCTCGGGCTATTCCGGCAAGGGCCGCGCCGGGGTGCAGGAGCATGAGGGCGCCGACGCCTCACAGGCGCCCGCGTTCCTGGTGTATGGGCTGGGACTGGCACACAAGCATGTGCCGGAGATTCAGCAGCAAAGCGGGCTGACGGAAAGGCCGACCTTTGTGCCGGCCTACGGGGCTTTTCGCCAGGGGATCGTATTGACCATCCCCCTGCAACTTCGGTTATTGGCGCCGGATGTGAATGGCTCGCGGTTGCATGACTGTTTGACTCAGCACTACCGCGATACGAATCACGTCCAGGTGCTGTCGATGCAGGCCGCCAAGGAGCTGACCTACCTTGACCCTCAAGCGCTGAACGGCACGGACGATGTACGCCTGATCGTGTGTGAAAACCACGAGACGGGCCAGGTCCTGCTGGCGGCGATATTCGACAACCTCGGCAAGGGCGCCGCAGGTGCCGCCGTGCAGAACCTGGATTTGATGATCAAGCCGAGACCGTAGCGATAAAGGCGCGCAGGTCCGCCAGCATCAACGCCGGCTGCTCCCAGGCCGCGAAGTGACCACCGGCGGGCATCTCGCTCCAGTGCACGATGTTGAAGGTCTTTTCGGCAAATGAGCGCGGCGGCGGCACGAACACCGGATCACGAAAGGCGGCAAATCCGGTCGGCACCTGGATGCGGGTGCCGACCGGGAATTTTGACGATCCCTCAAGGCGCTTGCCGTGATACATCCACGTCGCGGTGACCATGGAAGATGGAGCGAGATACAACATGATGTTGGTCAGCAGTTGCTCCTCGGTAAAGGTGCCCCAGAGATCCGGGCTGCCATCGGCGGTAGTGGGCAGATCGGCCCATGTGCCGATTTTTTCGAGGATCCATCCCGCGGCCCCCACCGGGCTGTCGGCCAGCGCGACACCCAGGGTCTGCGGGCGGGTTTCCTGCTGGTGGTTGTAGCCGGTTTCCCAGTCGATCAGCACGTCACGCCGGGCGACGAAAGCCTCCTCCTCCGGCGTGGTCGCAACGGTGCCCTGGGCCAGCAGGTCGGCCATGTTCAGGTGAATCCCCAGTAACGCCTCGGGCCGATCGTGGGCCATCCAACCGGCGATGCCCGAACCCCAGTCACCGCCCTGAACGATGAAGCGGGTTGGCCCGAACAGCCGGGCCATCAGCCCATGCATGAGTTCGCCCGCCCGACGTGGGCCAATCACTCCGGTGATCGGCCTGGAGAATGCAAACCCCGGAAGCGACGGCACGATCACATCGTGTCCGTCAGCCGCCAGCGGTTCCAGCAGCGCCTCGAATTCCAGGTACGAACCTGGCCAGCCATGGAGCAGCAGGATCGGCGGCCTGGAACCGTCGCCCCGCACATGGACGAAGTGCAGGTGCTCGCCCTCAATCTCGGTGATGAAGTTGGGCAGTTGGTTGAGGTGTTTTTCGACCCGGCGCCAATCATAGGATTCCAGCCAGTAAGCGACCAGGCGCTGAAGGTCGCGGACACCAACGCCCGACTTCCACCCTCCCAAATCGGGAAGCCGGGTCCAATCGTAGGCGGCGACTTTGTCGCGGATGGCCACGAGGCGTTCGTCGGGGATATTGATGGTGTAGGGCAAGATCATGGGATTCTCCTGGTGAGTTTCCGTATTACATTGCTTTACGCAATACTGAACCCGACAAAAACCGATGTGAACCCCATTACGCCGCTCAAGGCCTTTGCGAAAAACGCACAAGTGAGTTTCCCGTGGACATAACGGACGAACTGGAAATCTTTACCCTCGTGGCCGAAACCGCGAGTTTCTCGGCGGCCGCGCGTCGCTTGAACCTTGCGCCCTCCTCCATCGCGCGGGTACTGGACCGCATGGAGGCCCGGCTGGGCGTACGCCTGTTGCTGCGAACCACGCGCTCACTGACCGTGACCCCGGAGGGTGCCGCCTACCTGTCGTGCGCCCGGCGGATCCTCACGGACCTGCGGGAAACCGAACAGCAGATTACCGACCAGAGTTCACCCCGCGGGCGCCTGCGGGTCAGCAGTTCGCTGCTGTATGGCAGGACCTTCGTGATCCCGTTGTTGGGCGGGTTCATTCAGCGTTACCCGGACATCCTGGTGGACATCAACCTGACCGACACCGTGGTCGACATCGCCGCCGGGCAAGCCGACGTCGCAGTGCGATTGGGCCCGCTGCCCGACAGCAGCCTGACGTCCCGCCGGCTGGGCGCCACCCACAAGGTCATCATTGCTGCGCCGAGCTATCTGGCACGACGCGGCACGCCGCAGGTGCCGGAAGACCTGCTGGATCACGACTGCATTGGTTTCAACTTCAAGCGTGCGGCGCCCACCTGGCCGTTTCGCAAGGATGGCCACGACTATTCACTGACGATCAAGGGCCATGTCGAAACCAATAACGGTGACACCCAGGGCCAATTGGCGGCCGAGGGCATCGGCATCGCGCGGGTCTGCGCCGAGACCGTGGCGGACGCCATTCAGGCGGGTCGGCTGGTGCCGCTGCTGGAGGCATTCAATCCAGGCGATGGCGAAGAGATCCATGCCGTCTTCCTCGGCGGTACCCACACGCCGGCGCGGGTCCGGTGTTTTGTCGACTACCTGGTTGAGCGGTTCCAGTAGGCGCGAAATTGCATGATTACTCGGCAACGAGTTCGACGTAGCTCGACTCCCCGCCTCCCGTCGCGCCCGACAACCAGCCCCAGACGAAGGCCAGGGTGGTACGCCCGGCGTCATCCACGCCTAGCGTGCCCCGGGACCAGCCGGCAAGAATCTCGCCCTCGGTGGTCAGGCACTGGTACAGCAACTCGATGGTATCGGGGCCTGTGGCGCGCCCGACTTGATTGCCCATGCGAATCCGGCCGCCCTGGTAGGTGCCCCATATGGCGTTTTCATCGACGTGGTAATGAAACACGGTGCCTGTACCGGACACACCATGGGTGTTGCCCGCGACGATAAACCGGCGGTTGTCCAGGCGTTCGCTGATTTGGCAAAAGGCATTTGGCATTGACAGGCGCTTCCTTGGTCGAGAGGGTCCATTCCGGGGCGCCCAACCTACCTCATATGGCTTTTGTCGGTCATGTAAAACCTGCACAATTGTGGGCTTTCCCGCGACAGGACGTCCCTTCATGCAACGCATCGTGATTCTCGGTAATGCGGGCAGCGGAAAATCCACCCTCGCCCGCGCCCTCGGACAACGCCTGGGCCTGCCCGTGGTGCACCTGGACACCCTGTTCTGGTCGCCCGGCTGGGTCGAGCCCGACGCCGAGCAGTTCCGTACCCGCGTGCGCGACGCCGTTGCCGCCGATGGCTGGGTGTGTGAAGGCAACTATGCGCGGCGCACGTTCGACCTGCGCCTGCCCCGTGCCGATTTGATCATCTGGCTCGACACGCCACGGCTCACCTGCTTTACCCGGGTGATCCTGCGCAGTGCGCTGAACCGCCCGCGCCCGGATATTCCCGCCGGCTGTACCGAGAAACTCGACCGGGAGTTCCTGACATTCCTGAAGTACGTGTGGACGTTTGATCGCGGCCACCGGCCAGGTATCGAGGCGGTGCGGTTGGCGGCAGGCCCGTCGGTGCCCGTGGTGCACCTGCGCGGTGGCCGGCAGATCGCCGAGTTTTTCGAGCGCTTGCCCGCAGCATCTGAAGGCTGCCTTGAATAAATGGAGCAGGAGCGTTGGCCGCGATAGTGGGTCGTCTTGCCAGTGAAGAAATCAATGATGGCAAGACTTCCACCGCTTTCGCGCCATGCCGTCCTACAGGTTTTTTCAACTGTAGGATCTTGTTGGTAGCCGCTCCCTCGTGCGACCTGTAGAAGCCCCTATCTGGATCTCAAGTACCGATAGAGCGTCTGCCGACTGATTTCAAAATCACGCGCCAATTTGGATCTACTTTCTCCTGCAGTGGCCCGGTCAATTAAGTTTACAACCTGATTGTCAGACAGCTTTTTCTTGCGACCTCTATAAGTCCCACGATTCTTTGCACTGGCAATTCCCGCCGCCTGTCTTTCCCTCATCGCAGCGCGCTCGAACTCTGCAATCAGCTCCATTACCGCAATGATCGACTCCACGACTTCAAGACAGTCATGCCGGAAAACCAGGTTTTCGTTCAAACACTCCAACGTGACCTGCTTTTCAATCAACCGGCGAATGATGGCGCACAGCTGCTCCGTGCTTGAAGTCAGCGCTGCCATGCTGTCCACCACCACGGTATCCCCGCACTGCAGGTAGCGGAGTAGCCTTTCCAGGCCTGCAGGATTCGCGGCATTGTTTGCCGGCTCATCGCAAAACACGGCATCAAATACATCGTCGCTTGTTATTTTCTCTACGCCACCCTCGGGCTCTTTTAGAGCGCGCCGGAAATATTTGATGCGATGCAATCTCATGGTGCCTCCTTGGCAATACTTGTACAGCGTCATTTTATACTTGTACAAACTGTAACTAAATCATCAATTCCTTACACTGCACTTGTATCACTGAACCCACCCATAATACACAGTTGCAAAAAGTTGAACTTCCCTTATCATTTTGAAGCATGGAATTCTAACAAGCTTTTCGCAAAAAAGTCGATTTCGTATTCCTTGAATGCCCCGTGCAATTCAAGCAACCCATATGAGTATCTACTGTTTTACAGCTCCAACAATTGACATGACCGGCTTGACGCGGCTGTTAATTTCTCGATGCAGTCAGAGGATGAATGGATGAATGTCTTGGAAGGCGCCATCGAAATTGATCGCCCAACTACCGATCAGGAAAAGATTGATAAGGTAACCCGCAGTATTACCGATCATGGGAACTACCTGCGAAAGCGTTATCCGATCCTGCAGCACCAGGATGCTCTGGGCGCGAGTGTCATGGCGTTTTCCCTGATAGGGATGGTCATTACGGGAGGGCTCTATCTAAAGGGTTTTATCCCCGCATGGATGTGTATTCTGGTCAATGCGCTGCTGACTTCGTTCATTCATGAAATCGAACATGACCTGATTCATCGCCTTTATTTTAGAAAACAGCCGCTGGCCCATAATGCCATGATGCTCTTCTGCTGGCTGGCACGCCCGGGTATGCCCAGCCCGTGGCTAAGACGCAGTCTGCACTTTCATCACCATAAGGAGTCCGGAACTGATTCTGATGTTGAAGCCTGGATCACCACGAGCGGCAGTCCTTGGGGAATACTGCGATTACTCAAACTGGTGGACGGATTTGTATTTGGTTTTCTAAATGCGGTGTTTGCCCCGGGATGGCGGCAAAAGGTAAAATTGTTAGGCAAGATCATTCGGCTCAATACACCATTCGGGCTTCTGTATTGGGGGTGCTGGTATGTGTTCCTCGGCTACCACCTGTATGTCTGGCTTGGGTCAATTACCGGGATGGAGGTTCACAGCGCTGCTACGACGCTGGAACTAATGGATATCGTCAATAGTGCAGTGGTTATTCTTATAGCGCCCAATATGATACGGCAGTTCTGCCTGTTCTTTATAAGTTCAAATATGCACTATTACGGCGATGTTGCCCCGCGTAACGCATTACAACAAACCCAGGTGATGAACCCTTGGTGGCTGTGGCCGTTCCAGTTGTTCTGTTTTAACTTTGGCAGCACTCACAGCATCCATCACTTCGTGGTGAGAGACCCGTTTTATCTGCGTCAGATGACGGCACCTTATGCTCATAAAGTCATGGCCCAGGCCGGTGTCAGGTTCAATGACTTCGGCACCTACAAACGAGCCAATCGCTTTTCCATGGAGCACTCCCAAACTCGGTCTCGTGGGTGAATTCCTCCACAACCATTATCGGTGTTCGGCACGTATCAAGGGCCGCACTTCAAATACGAGGACGTTGAGGTATGAAAGCGCAAGGGATATGTGCGAAGCAGTTTGAAGCGGTCAAGCAGGCTTTCGAGGACATGTTCGATGATCCGCAGGAACGTGGGGCCGGCCTGTGCGTGCAGGTAGGCGCAGAGATCGTTGTCGACCTGTGGGCCGGCATGGCAGACCAGGCGGGCACGAAACCCTGGACCCGCGATACGCTGGCCAATACCTTCTGCGTAATAAAACCCTATGTCGCGGTGGCCGTCCTGATGTTGGTTGAGGCGGGCAAGCTGGAGCTGGATGCACCCGTGGCCCGTTACTGGCCCGAGTTCGCCCGGAGCGGGAAAGCAAAGGTCACCCTGCGCCAGGTGATGAACCATACCGCAGGCCTGCCGGCGCTGCGGGGGCCCGACCACAACCCAATGATGTATGACTGGGAGCATATGCTGCGACTGCTGGAGGCCGAGCCGCTGTGGTGGGAACCGGGAACAGACCTGGGCTACGGCACCACCACGTTTGGCTGGATCCTCGGCGAGTTGATTCGCCGGGTGGACGGACGAGATCCCTGTGTGTTTATCCACGAAGAGATTCTCGATCCCCATGAGTTGGACGTGCACCTTGGCGTGAGCGAAGAACACTTTCACCGTATCGCGCGTTTCGACAGTGCCACGGGACGAGTCGGTGACCCTTACTCGCAGGCGTTGCGAACCGTGGTGAAAAACGAGCCGTCGCATATCGCGACGCTCGCCTTCACCAACCCCGGAATGGTGCCCAGACGAACCAGTGACCCTCGCTGGTGGGCCTACCGGCAACCCGCCGTGTGTGGACACGGTTCGGCTCACGGCCTGGCCGGTTTCTACAGTGCATTGATGGCAGGAAACTTTATCGGTCCCGAGCTGCTTACTGAATTCAGCCGTGAGCACAGTCATGGCATGGATCGAGTATGGATGCGCCCCATGCGTTATGGATTGGGTTGCATGCTCGAGCAGCAACGCGACCCGACGGCTTCCCATGCAATGGGCCCGAACACCTTTGGCCATATCGGGCTTGGTGGCCCGATCAGTTTCGCTGATCCCGAAAAACAAGTGAGCTTCGGTTTTGTCACCACGACTTCGGGCAGCCATTCGATGATTGATCCACGCCCCCGCCGACTTTCATCCCTTGTCTATGCGGCGCTTTGAAGGCAGGGGGCGGATCTGTTCATCTGAGGCTTTCAAGGGGGCGCACTACTGCCGAATGCAACGCAGCAAGTTTGTGGCAAGACACAAGTGGCTGATGGCAAACCGAAACCTTCCCCTCCCGGCCAACAATGAGTCATTGGCTTATGAACGAAGACTGGTACAACGACGACATGATTTATTTATAAATAAATTCATACGCCTCGATATAAGAACCTATCTCGTTTGAATGAGCAGTCACCCACACTGCATTCATGCCTGTCTTTCTTTGATCGTTGAATTCCGACTGAGTGGTACAAAGCGCAACCCAGCGCTCAGTCTTTAAATCCTTAATCCGCAGACCCGCCTCACAACGACTGAACTTTCCAACGTAGGGCCCCGGAGTCACCAGCTCGTAAGGTGACGCATACTGAACAATGTCGCCGGGCAAAAGGTACGTAACGACGTCATAACTGTGCAAGGACAAAATCAGACCCAGGCAAAAACCACCAAAAAAAGATTCTCCAACACGGTTCGGGTTTCTTACAGCCGGACGATAGTAGGTGGCCCTTGCAGCAAAAAAGAGTCCAACCAGACAACCAATGACTATATAGGTCGTCCACTCGGGAATCGATGGCATTAAAACCGTTCGCATTACAATGCGACCGGCCCAGAGCGTATAAGCAATCCATGCTCCAAATAACAGACACACCACCAACAACAAGGTTCTTTTCTTTGATTTGTTTTCAAATGAAGGATATTCCATTCCCTGCCTACTCTATTTTTAATTCCCGGGAAAAGCGCTTCGTGCTTCACGCCAACTTCCTTTACCCGATTGGCATGCCGGGCATATTAACGAATGAGCGTCATGGTGACCGATCTATTTACCCACGACTCACAGACATGGCCAGAGCGCCATCGGTTCTACCCATTAGCGCAAATTGTTCAACCGCCTCACATCCCTTATCCTCGTGGCCTTACCTGCCAGCGCCCGCCGGAGCCCCCCATGGACCTCGCCACCCTCACCCTCTTCCTCCCGGCCTGCTTCGCCCTGAACATGGCGCCAGGCCCGAACAACCTGCTGTCCGTGAGCAACTCCACCCGCTACGGCTACCGCACTTCGTGCCTGGCAGGCATCGGGCGACTGCTGGCCTTTGCCGGGATGATCGCCCTCGCGTCCGCCGGGCTGGCGGTGGTGCTGCAAACCTCGGAGTTGTTGTTCTACGGGATCAAGATCCTGGGGGCGGCGTATCTATTTTATCTGGCGTATCAACTGTGGCGGTCCAATCCGCACGCGGAGGCTGAGTCGACGGCGCCCAAGGCGGGCTTGTGGGCCTTGGCGCGACAGGAGTTCCTGGTGGCCGCCGGCAATCCCAAGGCAATCCTGATTTTTACCGCCTTCCTGCCGCAATTCGTCGACCCGGCACATCCGATCACGCCGCAATTTGCCCTGCTGGGAGCGATGTTCCTGGCGCTGGAATGGTTCGCCATCAGCGCCTACGCCTATATGGGTTTGCATATGCGCCGCTGGTTCGCGCAGCCTCGGGGCAAACGGATTTTCAACCGCTGCTGTGCGGGGTTGTTGTCGGCCGCCGCGACGGTATTGCTGATGGCGCGCAGGGCCTGAGCACTGCGAAAAACCGGCGAAAACGCTTACAATCGCCGTCTCACCGCAACTCAGGCAGGCCAGTTCGCCCATGGCGCTCGACCCCATCACCATACTGGTCCTCACCATCGCATTGGCAGGCGCCGCCGCGCTGTACCTGGCCGTCGAGTGGCGCAATGTCCGCGAGCCATCGCTGCTGTACTGGACTGCCGGTTTCGCCATCATCAGCGTGGGCAGCACCCTGGCGCTGTTGCGGGCCAGCGGCCTGCTGTTGATCGGCATCTGGTTCGCCAACGGATTGCTGATCACCGCCCACTGGCTGTTCCTGCTGGGCGTTGCGCGTTTCACCCAGGTGCGCCTGTCTCGCGCCTGGTACCTGATGTTCGTGGCCTGGTTTGCCATGCTGCTGTTGCCGGAAGGACAGTCGTGGTCCAGGGCCATGCTGCTGGCCAACTCGCTGCTGGTTGCCCTGCCGACCCTGCGGGCCAGTTTCCTGTTGCGCCCCCATGGCCGATCACTCAGCGTGGGCGCGGTGCAACTGCGCTATGTGCTGCTGGCCCACGGGCTGTTCTATCTGGCCAAGTCGCTGGTGGCGATCGTGCCGGGGACACTGATCGACCTGACGGCGTTTCGTGGCGAGATCATTCAGGTGTCGCTGGTGGAAGGCGCCATGGCGATCATGCTGATTGCATTGTCGATGACCGGCACCGAGCGCTACCGCCGTGAGGAACAGATTGCACGGTTGGCCGCCCGCGACCCGTTGACCGCGCTGTACAACCGCCGCGCCCTTGAAATGCGCGCGCCGAGCCTGCTGAGCGAGGTCTCGCAGGCCCGGCCGGGTGCCCTGCTGTTGATCGACATCGACAATTTCAAGCTGATCAACGACCTGTACGGCCATACCGCGGGCGACCGGCTGCTGGTGGCCCTGAGCGAGATGATTCGCGCGCAGTTGCCCGATGATTCGCTGGCGGCGCGGTTGGGTGGCGACGAGTTCGTGATCCTGCTTAATGACACCTCGAACGCGCGCATTGTCGCGCTGGGCAGCGCCCTGCGCGAACAGTTTCATCAGGCTGCCTCGCAGGCGTTCGCCACGCCCGAGGCGGTGACATTGAGCATCGGCGCCAGCCTGTTCGACACGCCGCCCGCCAGCCTCGCGGCCTTGATCGAACAAGGCGACGCGGCGCTGTATGAATCCAAGCGCGGTGGACGCAACCGGATTCGTCTGGTGGACCGGACTGCGGTGGGCGCCGATTGACTCAATCGGTGCATCAACCTTTGAGCGCCGCCTCAATCCCCGCAATATCAATCCTGGTCATCCCCATCATCGCATCAAACGCCCGCTTGGCCGCTGCCGGGTCGGGGTGGGTGATCGCCGCACTCAGTACACGCGGGGTAATCTGCCATCTCACCCCCCATTTATCCTGGCACCAGCCGCAGACGTTTTCCTGGCCGCCATGGCTGACAATCGCGTGCCACAAGCGGTCGGTTTCCGCCTGGTCGTCGGTGGCCACCTGGAACGAAAACGCCTCGTTGTGCTGCACGCCGGAGCCGCCGTTCAGCCCCAGGCAAGGAATACCCATGACGGTGAATTCCACGGTCAACACATCGCCCTGTTTGCCCGCCGGATAATCCCCGGGGGCGTGATGGACCGCGGTCACTGCGCTGTCCGGGAAGGTCCCGGCATAGAAGTTGGCAGCGTCCAGTGCGCTGCCGTCGTACCAAAGGCACACCGTGTTTTTGTTGAGCATGAGTGTTCTCCAGCGTGGAGGTTCGGACTTGCAGTGTAGTACCGCTACCGACAAGAATGCGTTCGCGTCCTGACATGAACCCAAACGGTGCAGAGAATGAGTAATGGTGTAAGGATCGACCCGCGAATCATCCCGGTTCCGCGGTCCATCAGCCCCGATGCCCAGGCGATGCTGCAACGCATGGTGAACGCCGATGGCGTGCCGCTGAACAGCCTGTACACCCTGCCCGCACCCGATGACCACGCTGGCTGGCGCCGCATGCAGGCCGCAGTTGCCCAACAGTACGCGGCGTCCCAGGCGGGACAGACGGCAGACCACGTTGAGACATTCACCGTGGAAGACGCCACCGTGTACCGGGCGACGCCGGCATACGGGGCCGAGTTCGCCTATATCGACCTGCACGGCGGTGCCCTGGTGTTCGGCGGCGGCGAAAACGCCCGCCTCGCCGCCGGCAAGCACGCCGACCTGCACAACCTGACCTGCTACGGCGTGGACTACCGCATGCCGCCTGACCATCCGTACCCGGCGGCACTCGATGACTGTATGGCCACCTACCGGCATGTGCTGAAGCACCACACCCCGGACAAGATCGTGATCGGCGGACGCTCGGCCGGAGGCAACCTCGCCGCTGCCATGGTGCTGCGCGCCCGCGACGAAGGCTTGCCGCTGCCGGCCGCGCTGGTATTGCTGTCACCCGAAGTGGACCTGACCGAATCGGGCGACAGCTTCCAGGTCAACCGCACCGTCGACGTGGTGTTGCCCAACCCGCTGATGAGCACCAACCTGCTGTACGCCGCTGGCGCGGATTTGTCTCACCCGTACCTGTCGCCGCTGTTCGGGGATTTCGCACCAGGCTTCCCGCCGACGTTCGTGCAAAGCGGCACCCGCGACCTGTTCCTGTCCAACGCCGTACGCCTGCACCGGGCGCTGCGCCGGGCCGAGGTACCGGTGGAACTGCACATCTTTGAAGCAATGCCCCACGGCGGTTTCATGGGCGCGCCGGAAGACGCAGAACTGTCGGCAGAGCAGGTGCGTTTCGTGCGCCACTGGTTGAACCGCGACTGATCGCCGTGAGTTGACACACCCTGTAATAATCCATAAAGATAAGCGCCTTCTTCAGGGTGTGTCCTCAATGTCTGCAACGACCTTCAACTTTTCCGTCATTGGCTTGATTGCCAAGGCGCAAGGTTGCGTTGCGCACGCCCTCAAATCGAAGAAACAGTCGCTCATGTGACCGGGGCGCGCTGTCCCGTCAGATGAGCTGACAGGACATTGAGCGCGAAGGCCCCCTCCTCTTGCTTACTTCCCTCTGCCCTTCTGACGGTGACGAAATCGGTCAACCATCAGGAGAAAGCGCATGTCATCGTTTCAAGGTATCTGGGTTCCCGTCGTTACACCGTTTCATAACGGCGCCATCGACTTCATCGGCTTGCGCCGCCTGGTCTGCCATCTGCTGGAACAAGGCGTGGCCGGGATCATGGTCTGTACCACCACCGGCGAAGCCGCAGCACTGAGCCGCCGTGAGCAGTTGGCGATGCTGGATGCCGTACTGGAACTGGTACCGCCGCAGCAGGTGGTAATGGGCCTGGCGGGGTATAACCAGATTGAGCTGCTGCAGTTCCAGAGTGAAATCCAGCAACGCGCGGTGGCCGGTTTGCTGGTACCGCCGCCGAGCTACATCCGCCCGTCCCAGGCGGGCCTTGAGGCGTTCTTCCGCACCGTGGCCGATGCGTCCAGTATGCCGATCATTCTGTATGACATTCCCTACCGCACCGGTATCGCCTTCGAACAGGCGACGTTGCTGAACATCGTCGCCCATGAACGGATCGTCGCGATCAAGGATTGCGGCGGGAACCTGGCCAACACACTGGCGTTGTTGGCCAGCGGGAAGGTTGATGTGTTGTGTGGCGAGGATGTGCAGATATTCAACGCGCTGTGCCTGGGAGCGACCGGCGCGATTGCCGCGTCGGCGCATGTGCGTACCGCAGATTTTGTGGCGCTGCATCGACAGGTTCGCGACAACCGGTTGCTGGCGGCTCGCGAGACGTTTTTCGGGCTGCTGCCGTTGATTCACACACTGTTCGTGGAGCCCAATCCGGCACCGGTGAAGGCCGCGCTGGCGATGGAGGGTTTGATCGGCAGTGAGTTGCGGGCGCCGATGTTGGGGGCGAGTGAGACGGTGACAAATCGGTTGCAGCAAGTATTAGGCGTGCGGCAATGACCCGTGGCGAGGGAGCTTGCTCCCGCTGGGCTGCGCAGCAGCCCCAATTCAGGCACCGCGTTTTCGCCAGGTAAAATGGGGTGACCGGTTTTGGGGGCGCTTCGCACCCCAGCGGGAGCAAGCTCCCTCGCCACAGGGCACGGGCTGCTTATCCTCTCGCCACCGCCAACCGATGCAACGTGATCTTGCGCACCTCCTGCTTGCTCACCTCGATGTGAGTCTTGAGCAGTTGCTGCGCCAGATCGCGGTGCCGTGCCGAGATCGCATCGAGGATGCTTGCGTGTTCCTCATAGGTCGCTGCGATACGTGATTGCTGAGTGAAATCCAGCCGCCGAATGATGCGGATTTTCTCGGTTATCTCGTAATGCATGCGCGCCATTTCAGCGTTGCCCGTGGCCTGCACCAACCCGCAGTGGAACTCCTCATCCAGCGCGCAGACGACCTGTGCGTCATCCAGCCGGGCACTTTCGTCCACCCGCCAGATCGCTTCAAGCCGTTCAAGCCCCTGCTCCGCCATGCCACACAAGCGGCTGACGGCGGCCAACTCCAGCACGATTCTTACGTCGTAAAGCTCTTCGAAATAGTTGAAGTCGAACGGCCGCACCTGCCAGCCACTCCTGAAAAACACCTCCAGGTACCCTTCCCGCTCCAGCCGATACAGCGCCTGGCGCACCGGCGTACGGCTGGCCTGCATGCGCTCGGCCACGTCGCCTTCGCTGAAGCGGTCACCCGGCAACAAACGAAAGTCGAAGATGTCGTCCTTCAACTGCTGGTAAACCCGTTCCGCCAGGCTGTCCGGCCGTTCGCTGGGCTTTCTCATGGTCGAGAGCTGCATGGCTATTTCCTGCTCGCCATGTAGGCGCGCCAGCCGCCGAATTCGGTGATGTCAGTAGCGCCTGCCAGGGCCCAGGGCTCGCAGATAAACCCCTTTACGCTGCGCCCATCCGCCAGGGTCAGGTTGCCGATGCCCAGC
This sequence comes from Pseudomonas sp. IPO3774, assembly GCF_013386835.1. Classification (NCBI taxonomy): domain Bacteria; kingdom Pseudomonadati; phylum Pseudomonadota; class Gammaproteobacteria; order Pseudomonadales; family Pseudomonadaceae; genus Pseudomonas; species Pseudomonas sp. IPO3774. The sequence continues at coordinate 36,438 of NZ_JACAQY010000062.1, read as the reverse complement.
GGCGCAGGGATCTCGGCGACGAACTCACCAAAGCGGGCGACAGGCATGTCCCACAGCTCGACGATGATCGAGCGGCCCGAGTCATCCCTGGCCAGCCCCGGCTTGGGCGGAACCGTGCCCGGCAGTGCATGCAAGCGGTAGTTGCTCGCTGTCAGGGTTTGCTCCACCAGCACGGCGTTGCGGCTGGTCAGCTGGAAGTTCAGCGGCATCCCGGTGAGATGCGCCCCAACCACCGCCACCCGCACGCTGCCGGGCGCCTGTCGCGCCGGTGCCGGTTGCGGCAGATTGCGTTGGGTAGCGCCCAGCGGAAGATCAAGGCCGGCCTGCCAACGCTTGCCCAGATGCGCCAGGGCGGCGTCGTGCCAGGCCGGCGCGATAAGGGTGATGCCGCACGGCAGGCCGTCGCTGCGCAGCCCGGCGGGCACGGCCAGTGCCGAGAGGTCGGCCAGGTTGGTGAAGTTGGTGTAGAAGCCAAACTGCGAGTTGTAGAGCACCGGCTCCACGGCCATTTCCGCCAGGGTGCGGATCGTCGGCGATGTCGGCACCAGCAAGGCGTCGAAACCGGCCAGGGTGTCGTTGATGCGGCGGCTCAGTTCGGCGCGCAGGTATTCGGCTTTATAGGCATCGCAGGCGCTGTACGTGTGACCGTTTTCCACGATGCCACGCACCACCGGGTTGATCGCTTCGGCGTTGCTGGCGAGCATGCCTTCCAGTGCCACCGTGCGCTCCGCAACCCAGGAGCCGTAATAGAGCTGCTCGGCGAGTTGCTGAAACGGGCTGAAATCCACCGCCGTGATTTCGGCGCCGAGGGACTGGAACCTGAGCAGCGCCTGTTCAAATACGGCCTGGTTCTGCGCGTCGCCAAAAAACTCCAGGCTGGCCGGAACCGCCAGCTTGATCGTGGCGCCGACCGCTACGGGAGCAGTGTTGGGATTGACGCGTGAATAGGCGTCGCTGGCGTCGTAAGCAGCAGCGAGGCCCGCAACCGTCTCGGCATCTTCAACCGTCAGAGCAAACACCGAAATACAGTCCACGGTACGACAGGCCGGCACCAGTCCGGTGTTGGACAAGCGCCCCTTGGTCGGCTTCAACCCGACAATATTGTTGAAGCCCGCCGGCACCCGCCCGGAACCGGCGGTGTCGGTGCCCAGGGAAAACGCCACCAGCCCGCGGGCAACCACCGAGGCCGAACCCGAGCTGGAACCGCCGCTGACATAGTCCGGGTTAAAACTGTTGCTCACCGCGCCGTAGGGCGAGCGTGTACCGACCAGGCCGGTAGCGAACTGATCGAGGTTGGTCTTGCCCATCAGGATCGCCCCGGCCGCCCGCAACCGCGCCACCACCGAGGCATCCGCCGCGGCGGTATAGGCAAACTCAGGACACGCCGCCGTGGTTTCCCAACCCGCCGCATCGATGTTGTCCTTGATGGCAAACGGCACGCCATACAACGGCAACTGGTCGATATCGCCGTCGACCGCCGCAAGCCGCTCGGCCAACTGCGCCAACTGGTCACGCAACTGCTGCGGTTGCACCTGGCTGATCCAGGCGTTGTCCTCGGCGGGAAACGTGCTCGCCAGGGTCAACAGGATGTCGGGAGTCAGCGCCTGGCTGCGGTAGGCAGCTTGCCATTCACCCAGGGTCCAGCCGAGTTGTTCGTTGCGCATTGAGGATTCCATCTTGTATCCAAGTTTGGATTTCTTTTAGCAATCCCTGGGCCAATCAGCTGCAAGCCAATGAATACGTGAGGTTGACAGAAAACCCACCGATGGATCGCCTCCAGCCGTGCTCCGTCATGAAGCAGCAATGCGCCAAAAAAAGACATTCTGGCGGCCGCGCGGTTGCGAGCGGCCCGATACCGGCCTATGTTCGAAACCATGTTGTAAACGCTGCTGTCCATCCCATACGCCCTTCCGTAGCCAGGTGACGACATGCCCACCGCTTCCCGCCCCGCCGTGCTCGAACTGATTGGCAATACCCCGCTGGTGCGGGTCAGCCGCTTCGATACCGGCCCGTGCACGCTGTTCCTCAAGCTTGAATCCCAGAACCCCGGCGGCTCCATCAAGGACCGCATTGGCCTGGCAATGATCGACGCCGCAGAGCGCGATGGCCGCCTGCGCCCCGGCGGCACCATCATCGAAGCCACCGCCGGCAATACCGGCCTCGGCCTGGCCCTGGTGGGACGCGCCAAAGGCTACCGGGTGGTACTGGTGGTGCCGGACAAGATGTCCACCGAGAAAGTCTTGCACCTGAAAGCCATGGGCGCCGAGGTGCACATCACCCGCTCGGATGTCGCCAAGGGCCATCCCGAGTATTACCAGGATGTGGCGGCGCGACTGGCCAAGGACATTCCCGATTCGTTCTTCGCCGACCAGTTCAACAACCCGGCCAACCCCCTGGCCCATGAGACCAGCACCGCCCCGGAAATCTGGGCCCAGACCCAACATGACCTGGATGCCATCGTGGTTGGCGTTGGCTCGGCCGGCACCCTCACCGGCCTGACGCGCTTCTTCAAGCGCGTGCAACCTGACCTTGCCATGGTGCTGGCCGACCCGGTGGGCTCGGTAATGGCCGAATACAGCCGCAGCGGCACCATGACCGAACCCGGCTCGTGGGCCGTGGAAGGTATCGGCGAAGACTTCATTCCCTCGATCGCCGACCTCTCCAGCGTGCGCCACGCCTATTCCATCAGCGACGAAGAAAGCTTCGACCACGCCCGCCAACTGCTGCGGGCCGAAGGCATTCTCGGTGGCTCCTCCACCGGCACCCTGCTGGCCGCAGCCCTGCGTTATTGCCGCGAACAGACCGAGCCCAAGCGCGTGGTCACCTTCGTCTGCGACACCGGCACGCGCTACCTGTCGAAGGTCTACAACGACCAATGGATGAACGACGCCGGCCTGCTGCAATACAAACACTACGGCGACCTGCGCGACCTGATCGCCCGTCGTTTCGAGGACGGCCGGGTGATCAGCGTCGGCCCCGACGACAGCCTGCTCACCGCCTTCCAGCGCATGCGCCTGGCCGACGTCTCACAGCTGCCGGTGCTGGTGGACGGCAAGCAACTGGTGGGGGTGCTCGACGAGTCGGATGTATTGCTCGGCCTGCATCAGAACGCCGCGCACTTTTCCATGACCGTGGGCAGCGCCATGACCAACGCCCTTCACACCCTCGCACCCAGCGCCAGCCTTGCGCAATTGCAGGCCGAGCTGGATCGCGGGCTGGTGGCAATCATTGCCGACGCCTCGGGCTTTCACGGCCTGATCACCCGCGTCGACCTGCTCAATCACCTACGGAGATCCCTTGCATGACCCAGCACGATAAAAGCGCCTTCGCCACCCGCGTGATCCATGCCGGGCAATCCCCGGACCCGACCACCGGGGCGCTGATGCCGCCGATCTACGCCAACTCCACCTACCTGCAAGACAGCCCCGGCGTTCACAAGGGCTTTGACTACGGGCGCTCCCACAACCCGACGCGCTTTGCCCTGGAACGCTGCGTGGCCGACCTGGAAGGCGGCACCCAGGCGTTCGCGTTCGCCTCCGGGCTGGCGGCGATTTCCACCGTGCTGGAACTGCTCGACGCCGGTTCCCATGTGGTTTCCGGCAATGACTTGTACGGCGGCACCTTCCGCCTGTTCGACAAAGTGCGCCAGCGCAGCGCCGGGCATCGCTTCAGCTTCGTCGACCTGACCGACCTGTCGGCCTTCGAAGCCGCGCTGCAGGACGACACGCGGATGGTCTGGGTCGAAACCCCGAGCAACCCGCTGCTGAGCCTGACCGATCTCAGTGCCATCTCCCGCATCTGCAAGGCCCGGGGCATCATCTGCGTGGCCGACAACACCTTCGCCAGCCCCTGGATCCAGCGCCCGCTGGAGCTGGGTTTCGACATCGTGGTGCACTCCACCACCAAGTACCTCAACGGCCACTCCGATGTGATCGGCGGCATTGCGGTGGTCGGCCAGAATCCTGAACTGGCCGAGCGCCTGGGCTTCCTGCAAAACTCCGTGGGCGCAATTGCCGGGCCGTTCGACGCATTCCTGACCTTGCGCGGGGTGAAGACCCTGGCGCTGCGCATGGAGCGCCATTGCAGCAATGCGCTGGAACTGGCGACGTGGCTGGAGCAACAGCCGCAAGTGGCGCGGGTTTATTACCCAGGCCTGGCATCACACCCGCAGCATGAGCTGGCACGCCGGCAGATGCGCGGGTTTGGCGGGATGATTTCGGTGGACCTGAAAAGCGACCTGGCAGGAGCGACACGCTTCCTGGAAAACGTGAAGATCTTTGCGTTGGCTGAAAGCCTGGGGGGCGTTGAAAGTCTGATCGAGCACCCGGCGATCATGACCCATGCGAGCATCCCGGCAGCGACCCGGGCGCAGCTGGGGATTGGTGATGGGTTGGTGCGGTTGTCGGTGGGGGTTGAGGATGTGGAAGACCTGCGGGCGGATCTGGCGCAGGCGTTGGCAAAAATCTAACGCGCAATCTGCCGGAGCGAGCATGCCCGCTCCGGCAACACCTTAAATAGCGTAATTGACCTCAACCATTCGCCCGGTCTTGATGGACTCCAGCGCACAGTCCGCCAAGTGCAACGCATACAGCCCATCGCGCATGTTGGTGGGCAGCGCGCGCCCCGCGCTCAGTGCCTGGATAAACTGCCCCAACTCATTGCGGTAGGCATCCGCATAACGCTCCAGGAAGAAATGCTGCAACGGCTCCAACGCCTCGGTGTGCTCGTGGTTCCAATGGCGCAAGGTGCTGGGTCGATGGTTATCCGTGAGCAGCACCCCCTTGGCCCCGGATACCTCAAGTCGCTGGTCATACCCGTAGACCGCCTCCCGACAGCAGTTGATATGGCACTGTTTCCCGGATGCGGTGCGCAGCAGCACCATCACGCTGTCGAAGTCGTCAATCTGCGCCAGGCTCGGGTCTACCAGCCGGCTGGCTATCGCGCTGACTTCGATGGGCTCTTCACCCAGCAGGTGCCGCGCCATGTCGAAGTCATGAATGGTCATGTCCCGCAGGATGCCGCCGGAATGTGCCAGGTAATCCCGTGGCGCCAACCCCGGGTCACGGCTGGTGATGATCACCTGCCGCACAGCACCAATTTGCCCCGCGTCGATGGCCTGGCGCAGGCGCAGCGTGTCGGGATCGAAGCGGCGGTTGAAGCCCAGCATGACTTTGCCGCCCTCGCGCTCCACAGCTTGCGCCGCCGCCCGCGCCTTGGCGAAATTCAGGTCAATGGGCTTCTCGCACAGCACGGCCTTGCCCTGGGACACGGCCGCCAGCAGCAAATCGATATGAGTGTCGGTGGGTGTGCCAATCACCACCGCGTCGATATCGTCCCGACTTAGCACTGCTGCGCAGTCATAGGCCGCCTCGCAACCCAGCTGCGCAGCCAAGCCATCGACGCCCTCCCGCCAGGGGTCGGCGACCACCACCAGAGTGGCATCAGGATGGGCCGCGACATTGGCCGCGTGAATGTTGGCGATGCGCCCTGCACCAAGGACAGCGATACGTAGCATGGTCGAACTCCTGGGATTGTTATTGGGTGTGGAGATTCAGTCCGGCAGGTTGAACGGTGTGACGATCTGTACCTGTGACGGCGCAATCGGCCCAGCCTTCCACAGCCGATGAAATTGCAGGATGTGCAGGAACACATGGCGCGCATCGATCTGCAGGTTGTGATCGATAATCGCGGCGACTTTTTCTTCAGCCAACAGCTGGCGATTCTCTTCGTCGAGGTCGTGAGCAATAAACACGTCCAACGGGCGATCCAGAGCCGCGAAGGCGTCGACAATTGCGCGGTTGCCACCGCCGACGCTGTACACCGCCTTCAGTTCCGGATGCTGCTTCAACGCATCGGTGACCCGGGCAAACGTTCGGTCATACACGCCGTACCCACCGCTGATATCCAGTACCCGCAGGTGCGTCGCACGGCCGCGCAGCCACATGCGAAAACCCATTTCGCGTTCTTCCTCGCCCCGGAACAATTCACTGCCAATCACCACCGCCACTTCCTGGGGTTGGGGTGACAGCCAGCGGGACAGGAGGTACGCGGCGGTTTGTCCGGCGGTGCGGTTATCCATGCCTACGTAGCCGATGCGCTCGCTGTGGGGCAGATCGGTGACCAGGGTCACCACCGGAATACCTGCGGCCGCCAGGTGCTTGACCGCCAGATTCACCGCCGGCTCGTCCGCGGCCTTGAGCACCACACCCTGGCTGCCGGTCTCGAGGCAGCGCAGCAATTGGTCGTGCATCGCCTGAGGCTCGATCTCTTCGAACACATGAAACCGCGGGGCGATACGAAACGGTGCCAGGCTGCCCAGTTGGGCGGTGATGGCGGCCTGCACCGCCGCACTGAAGCGCTTGGGCGTGTGCATGATCACATCGACATGAAAGGTCCGGCCTACTGCCAAGCCATTTTTTTCCTGGGATTCCAGCTCATCCAGAGCCTGTTCGATACGCCGCCGGGTTTGGGCGTGCACGCTGCCGCGCTCATGCAAGACGCGATCGACCGTCGCCTTGCTGACGCCCGCCTGGGTGGCCAGTTGCTTGATGGAAAAGTGTTTAGCGCGTTCGAGCATGCCGTTGAGCCTGAGGTTTTTTTGAGGTCTTTTTGAGACTCATTGAGGTGACCGCAATGCTAGTCTCAGTTTTGCCCGGCGTCGAGCCCGGCCTTCAAAACAACAAAAACCCAGGAGACCCCGATGCCTTCAACCGACCTCAGCCATACCTTCAAAGGCCAATACTTTGTCGTCACCGGCAGCACCCAGGGATTGGGGGCTGCCGTCGCCCATACCCTGGCGCGGCGCGGTGCTGCCGGCCTGATCATCTGCGGACGCCGTCCGGACCAGGGCCAGGAGCAAGTACGGCAGTTGGCAGCGCTCGATTGCCGCGCGGTGTTTGTCCAGGCGGACCTGGAACAGATTGGCGACTGCCGCGCCGTGATCGAGGCGGCCCGTGCCCACTTCGGCACCCTCCACGGGCTGATCAACTGCGCCGGGATGTCGGATCGCGGCACCATTCTCGACACCTCCCCCGAACTGTTTGACCGACTGTTTGCGGTCAATGTGAGGGCGCCGTTTTTCCTGATGCAGGAAGCCTTGAAGCTGATGATCAGCCAGAGGGTTGAAGGTGCAGTGGTCAATATCCAGAGTGTCACCGGCCACGGCGGGCAATCGTTCTTGAGTGCCTACGCGGCGTCCAAGGGCGCTCTCGCGATTCTGACCAAAAACGTGGCGTTCAGCGCCCTGCGCAACCGGATTCGGGTCAACGGCTTGAACATCGGCTGGATGGACACACCGCACGAGGATGAAATCCAGCGGCACTACCACGGTGCCGGGGATGCCTGGTTGGAAGCCGCCGAAGCCGCACAGCCCTTCGGCCGCCTGCTCAAACCTGAAGAGGTGGCCCGGAGCGTGGCATTTCTATTGTCACGCGAGTCGGGAATGATGACCGGCACGGTGATCGACCTGGAGCAAGGCGTCATCGGCTGTGGCGACGGCGGCACCCCACGCCCCGATCAGGCCTTGAGCCTGGTGGAGGGTGCGTGATGCCTGCCTTTGTCAGCGCCGATGCGGTGCAACTGGAAGATTTTCACTCGATCTGTGCCCAGCAGGCGGCTGCCGAGGACTACCCGCACTGCGCCGAAGTGTGCAGCAACATCCCGATCTATCAGGCCCAGGCACTGCGCAACGGCGATCGTCACGCCGTGCTGGACGAACTGCATCGCCTGTTCAGCCAGGGGCCGGGAGTGATGGTGGTGCGCCAGGGCTACGCCGACCTGGACGTGGTCGACCGTCACAGCCAGGTATTCGAAGCGATCTTTGCCCAAGAGGCTGCGCAAGGTGTGGCCGCCGACCACTTCGCCAAGGCCGGCAGTAACGGACGTATCTGGAACTCATTACAGAAGGCCGCACTGCAGTCGCCGGCATCCTTTGTCGAATATTACGCCAACCCACTGCTGGGGTTGATCGCACAAGCCTGGCTCGGCCCGGGCTACCAAGTCACGGCCCAGGTCAACGTGGTGCACCCCGGTGGCCAAGCCCAGCAACCGCACCGTGATTATCACCTCGGGTTCCAGACCATCGACGTGGTGGAGCGCTTTCCGTTGCCCCTGCACACGCTGTCCCAATACCTCACGCTGCAAGGGGCCGTGGCCCACAGCGACATGCCCCTGGAAACCGGCCCGACCCAACTGCTGCCGTTTTCCCAGCAATACCCACTGGGCTACCTGGCCTGGAGGCGCACTGAATTCATCGAGTACTTCCAGCAGCATGCCGTGCAATTGCCGCTGAACAAAGGTGACCTGCTGTTCTTCAACCCGGCCCTGTTTCACGCCGCTGGCACCAATCGCACACCGGACCGCCAGCGCATGGCCAACCTGCTGCAAATCTCCTCGGCGTTCGGCAAAACGATGGAGGCTGTGGACCGCGACCGGATGATGCTGGCGCTGTACCCCTGCCTGTTGGAGCGCCTGGCGGACAACGTCATGGATGGCGAGGCGCTGCACGCGGTGATCGCCTGCACCGCCGATGGCTATTCCTTTCCCACCAACCTGGATACCGACCCACCCTTACAGGGCCTGGCTCCGCAAACCGGGCAGCAACTGATGTTGCAGGCACTGAACGAACGCTGGCCCTGCGAGACCTTTGCCGAACGCGTTGCGCAACTACACGCCAAACGCCAAGGCTGAGGAATGTTTTCAACGTCTTTCAAAACAACAAAAAAACGGACTGACACCATGAAAAAACAGCTGCTGACCTTGCTCCTGACCCTCATCGTTACCCCGCTAGCCCTCGCCGAGACACGCATCGGTGTCAGCATCGCCCAGGTGGACGACGTGTTCCTCGCCCAGATGCGTGACTACATGGCGGCCCACGCCAGGGACCTCACCGACGTGACCCTGCAATTCGAAGACGCCCAAGGCGATGTGGTGCGCCAACTGAACCAGGTGCAGAGCTTTTCTGCCCAAGGCATGGACGCGATTATCGTCAACGCGGTCGACACCGCCGCTACCCAGAAAATGACTGTGAATGCCCAGCAGGCGGGTATCCCGCTGGTGTACGTCAACCGTCGCCCGGACATCCCGGTCCTGCCAGCCGGGGTGGGTTATGTCGGCTCGGACGAGATCAAAGCGGGCGAGATTCAGATGCGCTACCTCGCGGAAAAAATGAACGGCAAGGGCAACCTCGCAATCATGCTCGGCTTGCTCTCCAACAACGCCACCCACAACCGCACACAGGGCGTGAAAAACGTACTGAAGGATTACCCCGACATCCATATCGTCGAAGAACAAAGCGCCGACTGGCAACGCAGCAAGGCCATGGACCTGATGAACAACTGGATCGTCTCGGGCAAGAAAATCGACGCCGTGGCGGCCAATGCCGATGAAATGGCTATCGGTGCCGCGATGGCGATTACCCAGGCCGGCATGCACCCTGGCAAGGACATCCTGGTGGGCGGCAGCGACGGCGGCCCCGCCGGCCTGGATGCGATCAAGAAAGATCTATTGGTAGTCACGGCCTATCAGGACAACAAGGGCCAGGCCGTCGGCTCGATTGACCTGGCGCTGAAGATGATCAGGAAGCAGCCCTACACGGCGGAGCTGACCATTCCCTATCAACAGATCACCAAGGACAACTATCAGGCCTTTCTCACCCCTTGATTGTTATCAGCCCAGCGCCAAGCAGACCGGCCAGCCCCGACAAACAGAGCACTCCCACTCCATAAGCGAGGGTGCGCCAGGGCTGGCGGCCGCTCAGATACATCACCGTATGCATCACACGGGCAGCGGTGAACAGACAGAACAACCCCGCGGTAGCGGTGCCTGGCGTTTCCATCGCCAGGCACAGGCCACCCAAAATGAAGAACAACGGAATATTTTCCAGATCATTGGCCCAAGCCTTTTCGGCCCGGGAGACTTGCGGTAACTCCTGGGGATTCGCATCGCGATGGAAGAAAGCTGCATCCTCGTGGTTAGTGAATGCACGGAATCTGAGTCGAAAGAAACCCTGGTAACAGGAGATCGCCAGCATCTTCAAGAACAGCACCAGTACGCACAACGCATAAACCTCCATCACCGGCCCCCTGAAGGTTCGCGGAACCCGTTGACCACGATATACAGCAACGGACCGATGGATACGAAAACCGCCGTTACCAGTAAATAGGGCAACACCGACGCCAGGGATTTGCCCCTGGCCCGCGCATCCCGGTACATCCATACGCCCGCCAAGGCCGCCATCAGATACAAATCAATCACCACCTGGGCAGTATCCGGCCTCGATATCAATTCACGTCCGAACGCCATGAGCGATTGTTCGGCGATCAGCATCGTGATCAATGTGTACAGGGCAAAAGCCAACAGCCCGGCCAGGGCAATCCAGGGTCTGCGCATGTTCTCCTCCTTGGAGACAACGGTTCGGGAAGCTGCACATTAGTGATAACGTCGTTCCCCTCTCAATGACCTCGAAGGTCATCGACACCACCGACCCGCACGGCCAGAGTCAACCCATGAGCAGCCAACCTTTCCCCCGCGCCAACCCCGACACTACCGCCGGCACGCAACTGCGCGTGCTGCGTCGGCACGCCAGATTGAGCCAGCTGGAACTGGCGCTGATCACCGGGGTTTCCCAACGCCACCTGAGCTGCATCGAGACCGGGCGCGCCAAGCCGAGCCCGGGCACCTTGCATAATTTGCTGATGGCGCTGGAGGTTCCGCTGGAGCAATGCAACAGCGTGTTCCTCGCTGCCGGCTTCGCCCCGCGCTATGAGGCAACCCCGCTCTCCTCGCCCTCCATGGAGGCTATTCGCGAGGCCATCAACCATGTGCTGCACGCCAATAATCCTGCACCGGCAATCGTGCTGGGCAGCCATTGGGAAGTGCTCGCCGCCAATGCCAGTACCCACGTGCTGTTCGATCTGGTGGGGATCAAGCCGGAAGCGGCTGAAGAGCTGAATTTGCTGGTCACCCTGCTGCAGCCTGGTGGGCTGGGTGATCACTTGATCAACGCTGAAGAAATCCGAACCGTCGCCTGGCAACGGGCATCCCGCGAGGCGTTGGGCAATCCGCAACTTGCCAGGACTCTGGACAGCCTGCCGGCGCCGCAGAGCACCGAGGCATTGACCAATGAGCTGCCGCCGCTGCTGCTGACACGCGTCAACTCGCGTGAAGGCGAGCTGAACTTCATGTCGACCTTCACCACCTTTGGCATGCCACAGGACATCACCGTGACGTCGTTGCGCATCGAGCATTTGATTCCGGCGGATGCGCAGACGTGGCAGGTGATGACTGCGGCGTATGAGCGGTCGAAATAGGCAATGCCTCGCCGGGTCCGGCTTACGCCATCGGCACGGCAATCAGCAAGATCGCCGTGCCATGGGTGGCCGTCGCCGCCACCACACCGTAGCGCATCCGCACCAGCCCGCAGGCCACGCCTTCAATCAGGGTAAAGGCCAACACTGGCCAGCCCAGTTGCGTCACGCTCAACGCCAGAAATGAATGGCACGCGGCGAACGCCAACCCGCTGAGCAACGCCGCACGCAGCGGCGTAACGTGCTGTTCGAGATAACCCTGCAAGAAGCCGCGAAACAATACCTCTTCCAGCGCATTGGCGCAGTAGGCAAGCACCAGCATGCCCATCAGCCAGGCCCAGTAAGCCGGCTCAATGCCTTGATACAGCCGCAATGGCAGGCCGATCAGACACCCGGCCCCGAGTCCCACCGCCAGGCCCGCCCAACGATTGCCCTTGAACAGCACCGTCAGTTGCCACAACTCCGGTGCCAGGCGCGCGAGCAGGGCAATCAGCCCAAGGGATAACCCGCCCAGCGCGGCCAGCACCCACGGGTTGGCCGTGAACTCGATCTGCACCTCGCGGCTCAGCGACCACATGCCCAGCGGCGTCATCGCATCGCGCATCAGCACAAAGGCCAGCAGCAGGATAACGATGCGCAAGCCCGGCAATGTTTTCGGCGTGAGACCAAACCACAGGCCAAACAGGATCAGTCCCGGGAGCAGGTAGATTCCATAGTGGACCAGTACCGCAAACGCCTCGGCGATCACCCGGTTTCAGTCCCGTGCCACGGCGATCATGTCGATTTCCACGGCCGCGCCCTTGGGCAATTGCAGCACGCCCACCGAGGTGCGCGTATGGGATCCTGCGGCCCCCAGGATCTCGTTCAACAGGTCCGACGCACCGTTGGCCACTTCGCTTTGCTGGTCGAAGTCATCCGCGCTGCGCACGTACACATTGATCTTGAGGATCGCCTTGACCTGGTCCAGCGAACCCAGTGCCTGCTTGAGCAAGCCCAGGCAACGCAGTGCGCTGACGCCCGCGGCAATCTGTGCGTCGGCCAGGCTGAGGCTTTCGCCGACCTTGCCGGGCAGCACGATCGTGTCGCCTACTCGCGGGATCTGGCCGCTGATGTAAACGTGATTGCCATCCCTGAGCAGCGGCGTGTAGTTGCCGCCGATCTTGAACTCGTTGAGTTGGTAACCCAGGCGCACCATGGCCGCCGCGTATTTTTGATCCGGTGTCATGTTTGTTGTCCTCACTGGCTGTTGCGAATCCACACAATGAAGTCGCCGGCCACAGCATAGCCATGTGCCATTTCCACGGGAAGCGCCGAGCGTTATTTCGCAAGTGATACGACGACCAATACTGGCAAACAGCGCTTATCTTCTAGCCAAGAACAAATTTCACTTTCCTTGATCCCGGTAAATACGGCATGGTTGTACGACGACTTAAAAACACAGCCCGAGTCGTCCCGGTACCCACAACAACAAGGAAACACCCATGCAAAACGTCAAGGTTCTGATTGGTTTTCTGTGCCTGTTCAGCGGCTACGCGGCCGCCGCGCCCGCCGCAAGTGACAAGGATGTAGCCACAGCGGTCGATCATCTGACCCAGGCCATGCTGCACAAGGACATCCCGCAACTGCAGGCCCTCACCGCGAACAACCTCACCTACGGCCATTCCAGCGGCAAGGTCCAGAACAAGCAGGAATTTATCGCCGACATTGAAACCGGCAGAAGTGGTTTCAAGACCCTGGAAATGCAGAAACAGACCATCACCCTCAATGGCGACACCGCCCTGGTGCGCAACCACTTTTCCGCGCAGGCGGTGAACAGTGGCGTCGAGGTGCCCACCGAAATTGAAAACTTCCAGGTCTGGCAGAAGCAGAAAGGCAAGTGGCTGCTGATCGGGCGCCAGGCCTACAAGTTCTGAGTCCCGCCTGGATCGTTCCCACGCTCTGCGTGGGAATGCATCCGGTGACGCTCTGCGTCACTATCGCGCAAATCTACGGCGGGACGCGGAGCGTCCAAGGCGGCGTTCCCACGCAGAGCGTGGGAACGATCCGGCCCCCTAGTACGCCTTCACCGCCCAGCGCACTTTCACCAACGCCTCGCGCAGCACCTCCCGGTCTACCGACCCCAGCGCCACTCGCAAGGCATGGGGCACGTGGGCCGAGACGGCAAACGGCTCGGCCGTGGACACCGAGATATTTTCCCGTGCCAGCGCCATGGTGATCTGATCGGCGCGGGCATCTTCCGGCAACGGCAACCACAAGAAATACGAAGACGGATGGCGGATAACATTCAAGCCCGCCAACACCTCATCGGCCACCGCCTGGCGCGCCTGGGCGTCCTTACGTTTTTGCGCTTCAAGCTGCAGCACCGTGCCGTCGTCGATCCACGCGGCAGCCACCGCAGTCATCACCCCCGGGGTGTTCCAGGTGGTGGCCATGACCGTACGTTCCAGCGCCGCCATCCACTGCTGCGGAGCGGCGACAAAACCCACCCGCAGGCCGGTGGCGACGCTCTTGGACAGCCCCGACACATAAACCGTGCGTTCCGGCGCCAGTTCGGCCACGGGCGGTGGCGCGTCCTCGGCCAAAAACGCGTAGGCAGCATCCTCGATCAGGATCAGGTCATGCCCACGGGCAATCGCCACCAGGTGCTCGCGCTGCGCCATGCTCATCACCCAGCCCAACGGGTTATGCAGGGTCGGCATGCTGTACACGGCGCGTACCGGGCGCCGGGCGCAGAGTTGTTCAAGAAAGGCCAAGTCGGGGCCCGTCGCGGTCACCGGGATCGCGACGATTTCCAGGTGCAGCGTCTCGGCCAGTACCTTGAACCCGGAATAGGTCAGCGCATCCACCGCCACCACATCGCCGGGCTTGAGCAGCGACATCATGGTCACCGCCAGCCCATGCTGGGCACCGCTGACGATCAGCACCTGCTCGGCCTGCACCGTCAACCCACGACTCAGCAGATGACGCGCCACCGCTGCCCGCTCATGCAGCCGACCGGCGTGAGGCTGATAGCGCAGCAGCGCCGCCAGGTCGCCGGACAACGCCAACTGGCGCAATGCGGTGCGCAGCAGGTCGGTCTGGCCCGGCAGCGACGGGTAGTTGAAGTTGAGATCGATCATGCCCGCCGCCACCGCGATCTGCCCTATGCCCTGCCCTGGCGACAACGCGATTTCCCGCACAAAGGTTCCGCGCCCGGTTTCACCACTGACCAGGCCCATGGCCTCAAGCTCGGTGTACACCCGGCTGGCCGTGACCAGCGCCAGGCCATGGCTGGCGGCCAACTGGCGGTGCGTCGGCAACCGGGTGCCCGCCGCCAGCGCGCCCGAACGGATATCCCTGGCGAAGGTGTCCACCAATGTCTTGTAGCGGGCGCGGGGCATAGGCGATGTATCCATGACAATTCTTTGATTGTCTTGATAGTGAATCATAGGATGCGCAGGACGTAACTTATCCCTATCGAGCCCTACACCCATGGAACGAACCACCCACCTCAACACCCGGGAAAACAACGCCAGCGGCTGGATCAACGGTTTGATCGGCGTGGTGATCTTCAGCGGCTCGCTGCCGGCCACGCGCCTGGCGGTGCTGGAGTTCGATCCGGTATTCCTGACCGTCGCCCGCGCCACCATCGCCGCCCTGCTCGGCCTGTGCCTGCTGTGGCTGTTCAAGGAAAAAACCCCGGCCCGCAGTCAGTTGCTGCCCCTGGCAATCGTCGCGCTGGGCGTGGTAATCGGCTTTCCTTTGCTCACCGCACTGGCCTTGCAGTACGTCACCAGTGCCCATTCCATCGTATTTGTCGGCCTGCTGCCTTTAGCCACTGCGGTCTTCGGCGTATGGCGCGGCGGCGAGCGGCCCAAGTTGGTGTTCTGGCTGTTTTCGATCCTGGGCAGCCTGCTGGTGGTGGGCTACGCGGTTGCCCAAGGCCTGAGCGCTGCGCCCGCCGGGGATTTGCTGATGCTGTTGGCAATCCTGGTGTGCGGCCTCGGTTATGCCGAAGGGGCCAGGCTCTCACGCACCCTGGGTGGCTGGCAGGTGATCTGCTGGGCGCTGGTGATCGCGCTGCCGATTGTGGCCCCGCTGACGGCGATCCTCGCCCCGGGCACTTTCGTGAGCATCAGCCTGCCGGCCTGGCTGAGCCTGGCCTATGTGTCGCTGTTCAGCATGCTGATCGGGTTTGTGTTCTGGTACCGCGGGCTGGCCCAGGGCGGCATTGCCGCCGTCGGGCAATTGCAGTTGCTGCAACCGTTTTTCGGCCTGGCACTGGCGGCCACGCTGCTGCATGAGCAGGTGAGCCTGGGCATGCTGGGGGTGACCGTCGCGGTGATTGCGTGCGTGGCGGGGGCCAAGAAGTTCGCCCGCTGACCATCAGCGTTCAGGCGCAACCATCTTGAACTTGATGACAATCGCATTGGACACCACGCTGTCCGCCCACTCCCCCGCGCCGATCCTGAAGTCATCGCGCTTGAGCACGAATTCGCCGTCGAATATGCCAATGCCGCTCTGCTCCTTGAGGGCCACCTTGACCTCCACCGGCCGGGTCTGGCCCTTGAGGGTCAGGTTGCCGCTGAACAGGTAACGGTTGTCGCCCAGGTCAGTGATGTGGGTCGAGGTGAAGGTGCCCACCGGGTAGGTCGTCATGTCGAACCAGCCGGGCTTGGGCAGTTCGGTGTTGGCGTCGTCGCTGCCGGCATTGATGCTCGGCAGCTGGATGGTCAGTACGGTGCTGGCGGCGGCCGGGTTTTGCGTGTCGAAATTCAGGGTCGCCGAATAGGTGCCAAACGTGCCGTACACCTCTTGGCCCATCTGGTCATAGGTGAAGCTGATGGTGCTGGCCGTCGGATTCACGTCGGTGTATTCCACGGCGTACGCGTTAGACAAGGTGGCGAGGGCAAGGACGACCGCTGGCAATCGAGATTTCATGGGATTCTCAACCGGGAATGAACACGCTGTGCACTGCTAACAGCGTAGGCGCTGGATTTATTCACGCGCCTGGCATTAGGCTCGTGCCTCGACGGAACCCAAACAACAAGGAGCCACGATGCCCGCGCTTTCCCTGCAAGACACCACCGCCCCCGAAGGCGTCTGTTATGGCTGCGGCAGCAGCAACCCCCACGGGCTGCACATCAAGAGCCGCTGGGACGCCGACGGCATCCACGTGATCGCCGAGCACCAGCCCGACGCCCGATACAGCGGCTGGCCAGACCTGGTCTATGGCGGTCTGATCGCGATGCTGGTGGACTGCCACTCGAACTGGACCGCCATGGCCTACCACTACCGGTCCGAGCAACGCGAACCCGGCAGCCTGCCGCGTATCGACTGCGTCACCGGCAACCTGGGAATCAAATTCATCAAGCCGACACCGATGGGCGTGCCGCTGACCTTGCGCGCAAGAGTCGAAGGTGACGTGGGGCGCAAAAGCCGCGTGGTGTGCGAGGTGTACGCCGATGGCGTGCTGACGGCGATTGGCGATTCGGTCTTCGTGAGGGTCGACACCGGGCAACTGGCCGCCGCGGCCCATGGCCGGGAAGCCTGATACTGGTCTACATTCAGTCCCACCGCTAATCGAGGACGCTACCGATGACTCGTCTGACCGCCAAAGACTTCGCCCCTGAACTGCTGGAGCTTTACGACGGCTACGCCCACGGCAAGATCAACCGCCGGGAATTTCTCGACCGCGCAGCACTGTTCACCTTCGGCGGGCTGACGGCCTCCGCCCTGCTCGCCGCCCTGAGTCCCAACTACGCCCTGGCCGAGCAGGTGAAATTCACCGACCCGGATATCGTCGCCGACTACATCACCTACCCGTCACCCAAGGGCAACGGCACGGTGCGCGGCTACCTGGTGCGCCCGGCCAAGGCCAGCGGCAAGGTGCCGGCGGTGGTGGTGGTGCATGAAAACCGGGGGTTGAACCCGTATATCGAAGACGTCGCCCGTCGGTTGGCCAAGGCCGGATTCATTGCCCTGGCGCCGGATGGCCTGACCTCGGTGGGCGGCTATCCCGGCAACGATGAGAAAGGTGTGGAGTTGCAACAGAAAGTCGATCCCGAGAAGCTGATGAACGACTTTTTCGCGGCCATCGAATGGTTGATGCACCACGATGCAAGCACCGGCAAGGTGGGCATTACCGGGTTCTGTTATGGCGGCGGCGTGACGAATGCGGCGGCGGTGGCTTATCCGGAGCTGGGTGCGGCGGTGTCGTTTTATGGGCGCCAGCCGGAAGCCAAGGATGTGCCACGGATCAAGGCACCGATCATGTTGCATTACGGTGAGCTGGATACGCGGATCAATGAGGGCTGGCCGGCGTATGAGAAAGCGTTGAAGGCGGCCGGCACGACCTATGAGGCGTTTATCTACAAGGGCGCCAATCACGGCTTCCACAACGATTCGACGCCGAGGTATGACGAGGCGGCGGCGAATCTGGCGTGGGAGCGGACGTTGGGCTGGTTCAAGAAATACCTGGTGTAACCCGCCCTCCAAAACACCACCCAACTCATGTGGGAGCGGGCTTGCTCGCGAACGCGGTGTGTCAGTCAGCTGATGTTTGACTGATCCACCGCTTTCGCGAGCAAGCCCGCTCCCACAGGGGACTTTCAGCTTTCTTGAGGTCAGTGCTCCAGCGCATACCGCCGGCAATGATTCAAATACCCTTCCTCATGGCTCCCCACCAACTGCACCACACTGGTCCACAGCCACGAAGGCGCATCCAGTTGCCTGGAGCGATTCTCTTGCAACAGCGCCATCCAATCCTTGCGCGTATCCCGGTCCATCTGCCGCGCATGGGCCACGCCGACCACCCGCGCCAGGTACCCGGCCGCGTGCATCGCATCAATCTCGCTCAGCTCATCCAGCTCCAGCTTCATGTCCTGGGGCAGCAGTTCGCGGATGAAAAACCCGTGATCCAGAAACCGCGTGGCCAACATTCGCTCCCCCAACGCCGGTGACAGGTGCCGCGCGCCCTCCACCACCCGCCGGCCGTTATCCCGAGGCATTTTTGCCCGGGCCGCACGCGGCGCCGCAGCGCCTACCGCTTCCTTGATGTCGAGCAGGCAGTATTCCTGATCAGACTTGTCCCCTACTCCCAGCAACACCGCATACCGCAGCAACCCAAGGGAGCTGCAACCCTTGACCCAATAGGCCGAGTCCAGCAGCTCAACCTCGGCGTCGTTGGAGCGGCCTTTGAGCGAAGTCACCAGCCGGTGGATTTCATCCGACGCGCACAACGTTTCAAGGGCGGACTTTTCTGCCCGCGACAACGACCAGAAATGCTTGCCCAATGGAATCGTCGGCCGGGTGTTTTCAATACGTTCGCGAGCCAGATTCTTCCAGGTGCGCTCCACCGCACTGCGCATCCCGGCCTTGACCTGGGACGGGCGCGGCGGTGCCTCGTCGGGCTTGTCTTTAAACGCCTGCGCGTAGCCCACCATCATCTCTTCAAGCATGCGCGCGGTGGTCACCCCCGGCAGGTCCGAACCCCGCGCAGCGGTGGCCAGGGACAAGGCCAGGCGCACCAGGTCATGGGCCGGATTGCCGATCACCGCCTGGTCAAGGTCACGGATATGCATATCGATCCGGCCCTTGGTATCGCCCGTGGGCCCAAGGTTACCGGCGTGGCAGTCGCCGCAGATCCAGATCGCCGGCCCGTGGGGCAAGCGCCGGCCGCGCTGGCTGTGCAGCCACTCGTAAAACTGAACCGTACTGCCCCGCACATAGGCGTGGGCGGAGCGCGCCATCTTCAGGTTGCGCAGTTGCGTGAGGTGGGGCATTCGCGAAGAGGGACGCGGAATTTTCATAGAAGTACTCGTCGTGGAGATACGGTAGAGGCTGGCCCGCGACAAATGTTTCATTTTGTTTCAGAGGATTCTATTAATAAGCCACGCCAATCAATCCCACTGCAATCGGTCTTTCTATTCCTCCCGTCTCCGGGACTAGCATCGGGTCAACTCGATGCAGCGAGTCACAACCCTAACTGCACACATCCCCAAACACTGCCGCCCTAACAAAAGAGATAACGCAGATGAATGAAGTGATGAACACCGCACCCGCCAAGATCAACCTGGTCAAGGCCCGAGGCTCGCTGGTATGGGACGATCAGGGCAAGGAATACATCGACTGTACCGCCCAGGCCTGGTCGAACAATTTGGGGGCCAATGACCCCCGGGTGGTGGAAGCCGCCGTTGCGCAATTGCGCGAAATGACTCACATCCGCCCCAACTTTGGCTCACCGGCCCACACCCGGCTGGTGAAGAAGCTGCGGGAAGTCTCCCCGGGCGCCCTCAACCAGATGGGCTTTGCCCTGCATGGCAGCCTCGCCGGTGAAATGGCGATGAAACTGGCTTTCAAGAACCGCCCCGGCGCACAGAACCTGCTGGTGCTGCAGGACGGCTACCACGGCCGCTCCCTGGCCACCCTCGGCGCCAGTTGGCCGCACCCGAACAATCCGTTCCTGGCGATCCAGCCACGTTTCACCCGCGTCCCCCACCCCAACCCGTACCGCACGCGCCTGGGCATGGACCCGGAAACCGAGTCGCAGCTGTGCCTTGGCCTGCTGGAAGAAACCATCCTCAAGGGCGTCGACGGTGGCGTGGCAGCAGTGATGATGGAACCGATCCAGGGCAATGGCGGGCATATCGAGTTCCCCCGCTCCTACTACAAAGGCGTGCGCGAGATCTGCGACCGCCTCGGCGTGCTGCTGATTTTTGATGAAGTGCAGACCGGTTTCGGGCGCATGGGCACGATGTTCGCTGCGGACTATTACGACGTGCTGCCCGACATCATCGTGTTCGGCAAAGGCGTCGGCGGCGGCTTCCCGCTGGCCGGGATCCTCGCCGATGACAAGCTCAAGTGGTTCGACGAAGGTGAAGAAGCCCTGACCTTCGGCCACTTCCCGGTCTCGCTGGCCGCCGGCTACGCCACGGTGGAAGCGATCGTCGCCGACAACCTCTGCGAAAAAGCCCGCGACTCCGGCGACTACATCACCGCACGCCTCAAGGACATGCAAACCCGCCACCCGCTGATCGGCGACGTGCGCTGCCCCGGGCTGATGGCGTCCATCGAGCTGGTCAAGGACCGCACCACCAAGGAACCGGCCTGCCGCGAATCCCAGGAGGTGTATCGCCTTGGGGTGGAGCGCGGCGTATTGTTTGGCGAAAGCCGCTACGCCGGGCTGGGTAACCTGATCAAGGTCAAGCCTCCGCTGGATATCGAACGCCCGTTGCTGGCCAAGGCCCTCGATGTGCTGGACGAGGTGATCGGCATCATCGAGGAGCAACGGCCATGAGCACATTCGTTGAAAACACCGTGACCGCCCCGCCGAATGCCCAGGCCCCGCTGTCCAGCGACGACGCCGACCTGGCCAGCCTCGGCTACGAGCAAAAGATGCACCGCACCATGAGTTCGTTCACCTCGTTTGCCCTGGCCTTTTCCATGGTCTCGATCAACACCGGGGTGGTCACGCTGTTCGCCGACCCGTTCAACCGCGTCGGCGGTATCGGCATCCTTTTGTGGCTGCTGGTGATCCCGCTGGTGTGCTGTATCGTCATGGTCTACTGCCACCTGGCCGGGCGCATTCCGCTTACCGGCTACGCCTACCAATGGTCCAGCCGGTTGGCGGGCAATCACTTCGGCTGGTTTACCGGCTGGGTCGCGTTCACCTCGTTTGTCGCCGGTACAGCCGCCACCTCGGCGGCCATCGGCACGGTGTTCGCGCCGGAGATCTGGGCCAACCCGACACAGGGCCAGATCCAGGGCCTGAGCATCGGTGCCACGCTGGTGGTAGGCCTGCTGAACATCTGCGGGATTCGCCTGGCCACGCGGATCAACGACATCGGCGCGATCATCGAAATCATCGGCACGGTGCTGCTGGCGATTGCGTTGTTCTTCGGGGTGTTTTTCTTCTTCGAGCACACCCAGGGCGTGGCGATCCTGACCTCGGCACAACCGGTGAGCGGCGGCACCCTCAGCTTCACCACCCTCGCCCTCGCCACCTTGCTGCCGGTCTCGGTGCTGCTGGGTTGGGAAGGCGCCGCCGACTTGTCCGAAGAAACCAAGGACCCACGCCGCGCCGCGCCCCGGGCGATGATTCGTGCGGTGCTGGTGTCCAGTGTATTGGGCTTCGTGGTGTTCGCCTTGCTGAGCATTGCGATCCCGGGGTCGGTCAGCGAGCTGCTCAGCCACAGCGAAAACCCGGTGATCAATATCGTGCGCCTGCAACTGGGCAACGCCGCCGGCGTGGGCATGATCGTGATCGCCTTCGCCTCGATCCTCGCCTGCCTGATCGCCAACATGGCGGTGGCCACGCGTATGACCTTCGCCCTGTCCCGGGACAACATGCTGCCGGGCTCCAAGGTGCTGGCGAAGATCAACCCGCACTTCGGTACGCCGGTCGCCGCCATCGTGCTGATCACCGCCATTGCCGTGCTGCTGAACCTGGCGAGCGGCGGGTTTGTCACGGCGATCTACTCGATGGTCGGCCTGACCTACTACTGCACCTACCTGCTGACGCTGATTGCCGCGTACCTGGCCTATAAAAATGGCCGGATGCCGGGGGCGCCTGCGGGGGTGTTCAGCCTGGGCAAGTGGTTGTTGCCGATGATCGTCCTCGGCGGCCTGTGGGCCATCGCGGTGATCCTGACCCTGAGCGTGCCCGAAGAAAGCCACACCGGCGCCATCACCACCGGGGTTACACTCGGGGTCGGCGTGCTGTGGTGGTTGTTTTCGCTGCGCACGCGCCTTAACAATGGCACCGCCGGGCCGAGCGGCAAATTGCTCGACCACTAGCCGCTGATTGCAGCCAAACAACAAAACCCCGGGCGCCGGGGTTTTGTCTTGTCACCTTCAAGGAGCTTCCCGATGTTTGAACAGGCCAGTTGGCTCAATCAACCCCAGCAATGGAGCCGAGAAGGCCAGCGCCTCAAGGTGCGCACCGATGCCAGCACCGATTTCTGGCGAGAAACCCACTATGGTTTTGTGCGCGACAACGGGCATTTCCTGTTTGTTGAAACCGACGGCGACTTTACCGCCCAAGTCAAAATCCACAGTGCGTTTACCCACCTGTATGACCAGGCCGGGTTGATGGTGCGGGTGGATGAAGCCCATTGGGTGAAGATCGGTGCGGAACTGTCCGACGGTGTGACGCTGTTGAGCAGCGTATTGACCGATGGTGTGTCGGACTGGGCCACCGGTGTGTTCCCGGGTGATCCCGAGGCGTTCTGGATTCGCGCCACCGTGGCCAAGGGCGTGCTGCGCGTGCAGGTGTCGGTGGATGGTGTGAGCTGGCCATTGGTGCGCCTGGCGCCGTTCCCCGTGGCTGCGTCGTATCAGGTGGGGCCTTATTGCTGCACGCCGGAACGTGGCGGGCTGGAGGTGGAGTTTTCCGAGCTTCAGGTAAGTGCGCCCAACGGCAAATCCCTGCACGACCTGTCCTGACTAACCCCGGCTGCTCGCCACTTCCATTGCCAACTCGGCAAAGTTGCGCGCCGCCACACTCGGTTGTGGCGGCAAGGCGACCGCCACTTCACACATCGGCATATCGCTGATCACCGGGAAGGCCAGGCCGGGCCGTGCATAAAAACGTGCGGTGGACAGCGCGGTGATACTGATCCCGCGCTCCGACGCCACCGCCTGCAACTCGGTCTCCACCGTCGAAGCTTCATGGACGATCCGCGCCGGCTGGCCATCGCGGTACGCGTCGGCGGTCCAGAAACTGCGCCACACGCCCACTCCCGGTGCAGCAATGATCCGCTCATCCAGTACGTCGTAGATGCTCACGCTGCTCTCCCCGGCCAACCGGTGGCTGGACGCCAGGCACGCCACGCAGGGTTCGGTCACCAGGGTGTGCAACTCGATGTCCGGCAGGCCCAGTGGCGGGCGCAGCACCGACACGTCCATGCCCTCGTCGATCCCGGCATGGGGCGAGCCGAAGTCATACTCGCGCACCACCAGTTCGATCTCCGGGTAGCGCTTGGCGAACACGCTGAGGATTTGCGGCATCAAGTCCACACCCGCGCCGATCAGGAAGCCGATATTCAATGAGCCGCGTACGCCGCGTGCATGTTCGTGGGCGGTGCGTACCAGGCGGCTTACGCCATTGACGATTTCCCGCGCCTCTACCAGCAAGGCCAGGCCGGCTTCGGTCAGTGCTACGTTGCGGGTGTTGCGTTGGAACAGTTGTACGTCCAGCAGCGCCTCAAACTGGCGGATGGTCTGGGACAGCGCCGGTTGCGAGACATGCAGGCGGGTCGCGGCGCGCACGAAGCTGAGCTCCTCGGCCACCACCACGAAGGCCTTGAGTTGACGGATGTCTACGCCGGAAGTTTGCATTGCAGCCTCTTATGATCAATGGGCAGACCGAGTGGGAGAATAACCTGTGGCGAGGGAGCTTGCTCCCGCTGGGTTGCACAGCGCCCCTGAAACCATCCGCCGCGTTCTTGCTGAACTAACACCGTCGCTTCTTTGGGGCCGCTACGCAGCCCAGCGGGAGCAAGCTCCCTCGCCACAGCGTCGACCCAACCTCAGTGCATGACCACTTCACGCAACCAGGTCTTGAACGCCAGCATCGCCGGCGTCTCGGCCCGTGACTGCAAGCGCGTCAGCCAATAACTGCCGGTGGTGATGCCGATCTCGAACGGCTGGCGAATCACGTCCGTCGCCAACTGCCGGCTGAACATCATCGCCGGCGCCAGGGCCACCCCCGCCCCTTGCAGCGCCGCCTCCATCATCGCCAGGGACGAGTCGAAAACGATACTGCGCGGCACCAGCGTGTCGGCTGGCAATCCCGCGGCCTGGAACCATTGCGTCCACTCATCCGCACGATATGAGCGCAGCAGCGTGTGCTTCAACAGGTCCGCCGGAGTCTGCAATTGCCGGGCAAGTTGCGGCACGCACAGCACCGTCAGCGGCGCCTCCAGCAATTGGCACGCCTCGGTGCCGTGCCACGCGCCGGAACCAAACCGGATTGCGTAATCCAGGCCTTCGGCCGCCACATCGACGCGGTTGTTGTTGGTGGACAGGCGCAAGTCGATAAACGGGTAGCGCGCCTGGAAATCCGCAAGCCGCGGCAACAGCCAGCCCACTGCAAAGGTGCCCACCGCGCCTACCGTCAATACTTCGCGATAATGCCCACCTTCAAACTGGCCTAAGGTTTGAGCTATCCGGTCGAAGGATTCGCGCAACACCGGCAGCAGGGTCTCGCCCTCGCTGGTGAGCATCAGGCCCCGGGGCAGGCGTTTGAACAGCGTGACATTGAGCTGGGCCTCCAGGCTTTTCACCTGGTGACTGACCGCCGCCTGGGTGACGCACAACTCAATCGCCGCCCGGGTAAAACTCAAATGCCGCGCAGACGCCTCGAAGGCTCGCAGCGCGTTGAGTGGCAAATGGGAACGGAGCATGGCTTGACCCTAATTTTTCTAATGGCTGTTGCGAGATATCATCGTTTGCCGCGGGATCACAAACTGCCTAGATTTGCGGCGCCTGCGCAGGCAACGGTATTCACCCGATCACCTTCATGGAAGTCACGTCATCATGTACACATCCCTTTTTCCAACCGTGCGCAACACCGCGATATTCGCCTTATTGCTCGGCGCAGGCAACTGCATGGCGGCTACCGACATGCGCCAGGTCGTGGACAGTACGGTCCAGCCCCTGATGCAGCAACAGGACATCGCCGGCCTGTCGGTGGCGATCGTACAGAACGGAAAGGCGCAATACTTTAACTACGGCGTTGCCAGCAAGGAGAGCAAGCAGCCCGTCACCGAAAACACCCTGTTTGAAATCGGCTCGGTGAGCAAGACCTTCACCGCCACCCTCGCCGGCTATGCCCTGGCCAACGGCAAGCTGAAGCTGTCGGACCCGGCCAGCCAATACCTGCCGGCATTGCGCGGCGACACGTTTGACCACATCAGTCTGCTCAACCTCGGCACCTACACCGCAGGTGGCTTGCCCCTGCAATTCCCCGATGAGTCCGATAACGCCGGCAAGATGATCAGCTACTACCAGCACTGGAAACCGGACTTCGCTCCCGGCACGCAACGCCTGTATTCCAACCCGAGCATCGGCTTGTTCGGCCACCTGGCAGCGCAAAGCCTGGGCCAGCCGTTTGACCGGTTGATGGCGCAGACCCTGCTGCCGAAACTCGGCCTCAAGCACACCTTTATCAGCGTACCCAAGTCACAAATGAACCTGTACGCCCAGGGTTACGACAAGGCCGGCAAACCGGTGCGTGTAGGGCCTGGCGCCCTGGACGCCGAGGCCTACGGCATCAAGACCAGCACCTCGGACCTGATTCAGTACGTTGAAGTGAACATGCACCCGGCGAAGCTGGAGAAGCCGCTGCAACAGGCGATTGCCGCAACCCACACCGGCTACTACACGGTGGATGGCATGACCCAGGGCCTCGGCTGGGAGATGTACCCCTACCCAATCACGCTGGATGCATTGACGGAAGGCAACTCGGCACAAATGGCCTTTCAGCCCCACAAGGTCAACTGGCTGACACCACCGCAAGCGCCCCATGCCGACACGCTGGTGAACAAGACTGGCGCCACCGGTGGTTTTGGCGCCTACGTGGCGTACGTGCCGAGCAAAGGCCTGGGGGTGGTGATCCTGGCGAACAAGAACTACCCGAATGCCGAACGGGTAAAAGTGGCCCATGCGATCTTGAGTGCGATGGATAAATAAATCCCTGCACACCTCAAATGTGGGAGCGGGCTTGCCCGCTCCCACATTGTTTTGTGGCGTGATTCAAGTTGGGTTTACATCCCCAGCCAATGCGGCAAGGCCAGCGATATGAACGGCAGGTAAGTCACCATGATCAGGAACACCAGCAGGATCATCAGCCACGGCAACGCCGCGCGGATGGTCTGCCCCAGCGTCAGCCCGGTCACTGCCGAGGTCACAAACAGGTTCAACCCCACCGGCGGATGCACCAGGCCAATCTCCATGTTGACCACCATCACAATTCCCAGGTGAATCGGGTCGATCCCCAGCTTCATCGCAATCGGGAAAAAGATCGGCGCCAGGATCAGCACGATCGCCGACGGCTCCATAAAGCTGCCCGCCACCAGCAACACCACGTTGACCATGATCAGGAAACCAATCGGCGTCAGGCCCTCGGAGATCACCCACGCGGTGATTTCCTGGGGAATCTGCTCCGTGGTCAGCACGTGGGCGAAGAGCATGGCGTTGGCGATGATAAACATCAGCATGATCGCCAGGCGCCCGGACTCCAGCAGCACCTTGGGGCAATCCCTGATCTTCATGTCCTTGTAGATGAACAGCGCGACAAACGCCGAGTACACCGCCGCCACCGCCGCCGCTTCGGTCGGGGTGAACATGCCGCTGTAGATCCCGCCCAGGATGATCACCAGCAGCAACAGGCCCCAGAATGCCCGGCGGGCGCAGGTCAGCCACTCGCGAAAGGTCGCCCGTGGCTGGGCCGGCAGTTTCTTGATGCGCGCGACGATGTAGATCGCGACCATCAACATCAAGCCCAGCAGCAGGCCCGGAATCACCCCGGCCATGAACAGCTTGCCCACCGAGGTTTCCGTGGCGGCCGAGTACACCACCATCACGATCGACGGCGGAATCAGGATGCCCAGGGTACCGGCGTTGCAGATGATCCCGGCGCCGAATTCCTTCGGGTAGCCCGAGCGCACCATGCCCGCCACGGCAATCGAACCCACCGCCGCCACTGTCGCGGGCGAGGAGCCCGACAGTGCGGCAAACAGCATGCATGCCAGCACCGCCGCAATCGCCAGCCCGCCGCGGATATGCCCGACGCAGGCGTTGGCAAAGTCGATCAGCCGCTGCGCCACGCCACCGGTGGTCATGAACGCACCCGACAACAGGAAGAACGGAATCGCCAGGAAGGTATAGGCGTCCGAGGTTTCAAACAGCTTGATCGCCAGGGAACTCACCGAGTCAGGGCTGAACATCAGGATCGACACCGCGCCCGACAACCCCAGGGAAATCGCGATGGGCACACCGAGGAACATGAACACGAACAGCAGCAAAAACAGACACAGAACGGCCATCAGTGACGCTCCTCATGGCTGCCGGCCAACTTGCTGGCTTCACCGGCTTCGTCGGCCAGGCCCAGCCCGGTTTGGCGGTGGGTGAAGATGCGGTAGAAAATTTCCAGGTAGCGGATGAACACCAGGGCAAAGCCGATGGGCACGATCACCACGATGTCGTCGACGTCGATGCCGAACTTGTCGAGGTCTTCGGCGCCGATGTGCGCGGTGGTGACCGCACTCAGCCATTTGTAGCTGGCAACCATGAACAACCCGGCGTAGGCCAGGCAGCACAGGCAAGCCAGCATGCCCAGCAGGCGCTGCACCCGGCGCGGCGTCAGCTTGACCAGCGCGTCCACGCCCAAGTGGCCGGCGGTGCGCACGCCGTAGGAGATGCCGAAGAAAATCAGCCAGCCGAACATGGCCTTGGTCAGCGCCACGCTCCAGGTCATGTCCTGGGCCCAGCCCATGGTGTGGTCACCCAGGGCGTTGAAGAAACCGCTGCTCCACGCCCACTTGTCGGCGAGGGCAAAGAACAGGGTGTAGATGTTGTTGAGCATGACGTAGACAAAAGTCACCAGGGTCATGGCGGCCAGCAGGATGGCGATAAAGCCTTCCTCCAGGTGCTCCCAGACGCGCCTTAGCGTTTGCATGGCAAAACCTCGCGAAGCGGAGATAGGTGTGTGCAAGGCTTGGAGGCGGGAACCGGATCAACATGTGGGAGCGGGCTTGCTCGCGAATGCAGTCTTTCAGTTGATGCATTCGGTGACTGATACACCGCATTCGCGAGCAAGCCCGCTCCCACATTTGATCTCGGTGCTCTCCAAATTACTGGTTCGACGCATCGGCCGCCTTGATCAGGTCAGCGCCGATTTCACCTTCGAACTTCTGCCACACCGGGCGCATGGCTTCGCGCCAGAGCTGGCGTTGCTCCGGCGTCAGTTCGATGATTTCGCTGGTCTTGGCGTCGATGATCTTCTGCTTGGCCGACTGGTTCAGCGCCTCGGCCTGCTTGTTCACCTCGACGGTGACTTCAACCATGACCTGGTCCAGGGTGGTGCGCACATCCGGCGGCAGGCCGTTCCAGAACTTGGCGTTGGTGATCACCATGTAGTCGATCAGGCCATGGTTGGATTCGGTGAAGTACTTCTGCACTTCGTTGACCTTCTGGCTTTCATAGTTCGACCAGGTGTTCTCGGTGCCATTGACGGTGCCGGTCTGCAAGCCCTGGTACACCTCGGCAAAACTCATCTTGCGCGGGTTGGCGCGGATCGCCTTGAACTGCTCTTCCAGGACGCTGGAGGCCTGCACGCGGAATTTCAGGCCACGGGCATCCTTGGGCTCTCGCAATGCCTTGTTCGCCGACAGTTGCTTGAGGCCGTTGTGCCAATAGGCCAGGCCGAGGATGTTCTTGTCTTGCATCGAGGTCAGCAGCGCCTTGCCCTGGGCCGCCTGGAAACGGTCGACCGCCGCCAGGTCGTTGAACAGGAACGGCAGGTCGTAGATCTGTACTTGCTTGGTGTACTGCTCAAACTTGGCCAGGGACGGCGCCAGCATCTGCACGTCGCCCAGCAGCAGCGCTTCCATTTCCTTGCCGTCGCCGAACAGCGAGGAGTTGGGGTACACCTCGACTTTCACCCGGCCGGGCAGGCGTTCTTCAGCGAGCTTCTTGAACAGCAGGGCGCCCTGGCCTTTGGGGGTGTTTTCCGCGACCACGTGGGCGAACTTGATCACGATGGGGTCGGCCGCCTGGGCCAGGCCCGCGGCAAACAAGGTGGCGGCGCAGAACAGCGCCCGAGAAAGCTTGAGCATGGAAAATCACCTTCTTATTGTTGTGTTATAGGGCAAGGTGCCTGATGTCACGCGTATAGAGAATTTCGAATTTTAGATACCTGCGTTCGGCGTGGACGAACGCCGATTTTGCAAACGACAGAGATCCAATGTGGGAGCGGGCTTGCTCGCGAAAGCGGTGTGCCAGTCACCGGATGCACTGGCTGACCCACCGCTTTCGCGAGCAAGCCCGCTCCCACATTTCTACGGTTGCGCGGCTAATAATCGTTGGGCCCGCAACAACACCGGTGCATCCACCATCTGCCCGTCCAGCTGATACGCCCCGGCCCCATGGGCACCGGCATCCA
The DNA here is from genome assembly GCF_013386835.1 of Pseudomonas sp. IPO3774. Lineage (NCBI taxonomy): Bacteria > Pseudomonadati > Pseudomonadota > Gammaproteobacteria > Pseudomonadales > Pseudomonadaceae > Pseudomonas > Pseudomonas sp. IPO3774. Next base: position 6,987 of record NZ_JACAQY010000062.1, on the reverse strand, counting down.
CCACCCGTTTGGCCCAGGCCAGATCCTCGGCACTGGGTGCCAACGCCTGGTGAATCACCGCCACCTGCTTGGGATGGATACACAGCGCGCCGGCAAAGCCCATTTCATAGGCATGCCGAATCGAACGGCGCAGGCCTTCGGGGTCGTCGATGGCCGGGTGCACGCCGTCCAGCGGCGCCACCAGCCCGGCGGCGCGGGAATGCACGATCAAGGCAAGGCGAGCCTGGTCGAGGGCAAATTGCGCGGCCGGGGAGCCGCTGCTCAGGTTCAAGTCCAGCGCCAGGTCCAGGCCACCAAACGACAGGCGCTCCACCAGCGGCGCATGGGCGATTTCCGCCACCGCCAGCAAACCCCGCGCACTCTCGATAATCGGCCAGATAGCCTTGCCCGTTGCAGCCACCACGGCCACCTGGGCCGCACTTTCAACCTTGGGCAGCAACACCCCTGCGACCCCGGCGTGGGCCTGACAGAACGCCACATCGGCAAAATGCTCGGGATGCTCCGGCGCGTTGATCCGCACCCACACCCGCGCCGCCGGCGTCGCCTGCAAAAACACCCCGAGGTTGTCCCGGGCCTGACGCTTGAGCGGCTCTTCCACCGCGTCTTCAAAATCCACAATCACTGCATCGGCGCCACTGGCCAGGGCCTTGGCAAAACGTTCCGGTCGGCTGCCCGGTACAAACAGCGCAGAGCGCACAAGAGAGGTTGGCATCGTTCGATTCCTTGTCAGATAACGCCGCGGATACGCAGGCCGTCGATGGCTTCAGCGGAGTAACCCAGTTGGTCGAGAATCCCCTGGCTGTGCTGCCCCAGCCCCGGCACCGCATCCATCCGCGGGGTGAACGCGGCATTGCGTGCCGGTGGCAGCAACGACGGTAATTTGCCCGCCGGGCTGTCGACTTCACGCCAACTGTCCCGGGCCTTGAGCTGCGGGTGGTCCCACACGCCTTGCATGTCGTTGACTCGTGCACTGGCGATTTGCGCGTCTTCCAGGCGCTGGATCACGCCCTCGGCGCTCATCTGCGCAAAACGGTCGACGATGATCTGGCGCAGCACGTCGCGGTTTTCCGAACGCTTGAAGTTGGCCGAGAAACGCTCGTCGGTGGCCAATTCCGGGGTAAGCAGCACCTTGTCGCAGAACGCCGCCCATTCCCGCTCATTCTGCAACCCGAGCATCACCGTGCCGCCGTCGCCGGTGGGAAACGGCCCGTAGGGGTAGATCGTCGAATGCGCCGCACCCGCGCGCGGTGGCTGGGGCGCGCCGTCGAACGCGTAATACATCGGGTAGCCCATCCACTCCACCAGGCTTTCCAGCATGCTGACGTCGATGCGACTGCCCTGCCCGGTCTTGCCCCGCAGCAGCAGCGCCGAGAGGATGCCGCTGTAGGCGTACATACCGGCGGAGATATCGGCGATGGAGCAGCCGGCCTTGGCCATCTGGTCTTCACCCGGGCCACCGGTGACCGAGAGAAAGCCGCCTTCGCTCTGGATCAGCAGGTCGTAGGCCTTTTTCTTTTCATACGGGCCACCCTCGCCATAGCCGGAGATGTCGCAGACGATCAGCCGCGGGAAGCGCTCATGCAGCGCCTCGAATGACAAACCCATGCGCGCGGCCGCGCCCGGTGCGAGGTTCTGCACCAGCACATCGGCATCGGCCAGCAGGGTTTCCAGGATGTCCCCGGCATTGTCGTGCTTGAGGTCCAGGGTCAGGCTTTCCTTGGAACGGTTGGTCCACACGAAATGCGAGGCCAGGCCGCGCACGCGCTCGTCATAGCCCCGGGCAAAGTCGCCCGCCCCGGGACGTTCGATCTTGATCACCCGCGCGCCCAGGTCGGCCAACTGGCGGGTGCAGAACGGTGCGGCAATCGCGTGTTCCAGGCTGACAACGGTGATGCCGTCCAGCGGTCGTTGATTAGCGGTCATGACAGTTCCTTAAAGCCAGTGAGCCAGGGACGTGGCGTTGCGCAGGTCCCAGACTTTTTCGATCAGCCCGGTGGTTTGCGCGGGTGTGCGGGCGCCGCTGAATTGAGTCAGGCGCTGGAACTTGTCGGCCAGCTCCGAGCGGTTCAGGGTGTTGCCCGGGTCGCCCTTGGGTTCGTCGATGGCGCCGTGCAGGGTGCGACCATCGGCGGTGGTCACGATGACCCGGCCCAGCCAGCGCTGCGGATAGGCACCGTCGACTTCGGCGTCGAGGGTCATGGAGACCTTGTCGCGAAACGCCGCCACGTCCCCGTCGCTCAGCGCCAGCTCGTGAAACTCGGTCAGCCCGGCCTTGCCATGCACGGCAATCAACCCCAGCACGGTGCCCATGGAAAACTTGGCCTGGTGCACGGTCTGCGGCAGCGTCACCCGGCCCAACACGTCGATGGCGCCCTGGTGAACGCGAGTTTCCACATGGGCGATCTGCTCATGGCGGAGCCCTTCGCGCTGCATCAGATCCAGCAGCGCATCGGCGGCCGGATGGGTATGTCGGCATGAAGCATGGAACTTGAACGACGTTTCCAGCAGCGCCCAGCGACTGCCGAGGCGATCCGCCAATTTGCCTGGGTCGGCGTCGGTGGACATGCCCGCCGCCATCCCCTGATCACCTTCCAGAATATTGCGCGCACCGGTCAGCCCGTCCGCCGTCAGATACGCCGCCAGCAAACCATCGGCAGCGGCCTTGGCAGTGTGCAGTTGCTTGGAGTCGGCGGCATCCCGCAGGAACTCCCACAGCCCGGCCGCCTGAGTGCCGGCACTGCCCAGCAGGTTGATGAATTGCTCTTGGTTGAAGTCGAGCAATTTGCCCACGGCCACCGCCGCTGCGAGGGTGCCGACGGTGGCCGTGGTGTGGAAGATCCGGTAATGGGAACGGCCCATGAATTCGCCGATGCGAATCCCGGCTTCGTAACCGGCCACCGAGGCCAGCAGCAGTTCGCGACCGGACTTGCCGAGGTCTTGCGCCGCCGCCAATGCCGCCGGAAACACCACGGTCGCCGGGTGCAATACCGAGCTGTTGTGCAGGTCATCCTGCTCCACCAGGTGCGACGACGCGCCATTCACCAGCGCGGCGAAATAGGCACTGCTGCTGCCGCCGTTGACGATGATCTGCGCCGGGCCATCAGCCGGGCCCATCCTGCGGGCATAACGTTCGAACAGCGGGATCGGATGCGCGCCCTTGCTGGCCAGCGCCGAGGCGAGCCAGTCGAGGAACAGGTCTTCGGTGCGGGCGAGTACGGCGTCCGGCAATTGTGCGTAATTCAACTCGGCGAGGAACCGGCACAGCGCTTGGGTATGGCTCATGGTCGGGCCCTCAGAAGCTGCGTGGCAGTTCGAGCAGATGCTCGGCCACGTAGGACAGGATCAGGTTGGTGGAGATCGGCGCAACCTGGTACAGGCGGGTCTCGCGGAACTTGCGCTCCACGTCGTATTCGCAGGCAAACCCGAAGCCGCCGTGGGTTTGCAGGCAGGCGTTGGCCGCCTCCCAGGAAGCCTTGGCCGCGAGGTACTTGGCCATGTTCGCGCTGGCCCCGGCATTGGCGCCGCTGTCGTATTCCTCACAGGCACGCCAGCGCATCAAGTCAGCCGCTTCGATCTCGATATGGGCTTCGGCAATCGGGAACTGCACGCCCTGGTTCTGTCCGATGGGCCGACCAAATACCACGCGGTCGCGGGCATAGGCGCTGGCTTTCTCGATAAACCAGCGGCCATCGCCGATGCACTCGGCGGCAATCAGCGTCCGCTCGGCATTCAAGCCGTCGAGGATGTAGCGGAAGCCCTTGCCCTCCTCGCCAATCAGGCTGTCCAGCGGCAACTCCAGGTTGTCGAAGAACAGTTCGTTGGTCTCGTGGTTGACCATGTTGGCGATGGGCTGCACGGTCAGGCCGTTGCCGATGGCTTCCCGCAAGTCCACCAGGAAGATCGACATGCCTTCGGATTTTTTCTTCACCTCGGCCAACGGCGTGGTGCGGGCCAGCAGGATCATCAGGTCGGAATGCTGCACCCGCGAGATCCAGACTTTCTGGCCATTGATCACGTACTTGTCGCCGCGCTTGACTGCGGTGGTCTTGATTTTGGTGGTGTCGGTGCCGGTGGTGGGCTCGGTCACGGCCATCGACTGCAGGCGCAATTCGCCGCTGGCGAGCTTGGGCAGGTAGAAGCGTTTCTGTGCTTCGCTGCCGTGACGCAGCAAGGTGAACATGTTGTACATCTGGCCGTGGACGGTGCCGGAGTTGCCACCGCAGCGGTTCACTTCCTCCAGTATCACCGAGGCTTCCGCCAGCCCCAGGCCGGAGCCGCCGTAGGCTTCCGGGATCATTGCCGACAGCCAGCCGGCGTCGGTCAGGGCCTTGACGAAGGCTTCCGGGAAACCTTTTTCTTCATCGACCTTGCGCCAGTAGGCAGCGTCGAATTCGGCGCAGAGTGCGCGCACGCCTTCGCGGATGGCATTCAGTTCTTCGTTGTCATTCGGGTTCATTAACGGCTCTCCGCCTGTTGTTCTTGGAGGTTTATTCGAAATGCAGTTCGGCGCGCTGGGCCAGGCCGTCGGCGTTGCCCGCCCACAGTTCCGCGACGCCCGGCGCGGTGATGTGCCCGCCCACTTCAAAGGCTTGCGGGGCAATCAACGGGCGCACGCCGCGATACGAGAAACGGCGCAACGTGGCCGCGGGGTTGGCGCGGCAAAATGCGCGCAGGCTCAAGGTGGCGATCAGCGGACCGTGCACCACCAGCCCCGAATAACCTTCGGTGCCGGTGACATAGGGGTAGTCGTAGTGAATGCGGTGGCCGTTGAAGGTCACGGCGCTGTAGCGGAACAACAGGGTTGGCGTCGGGTCGACCGCTTCACGCCAGGCGCCTTCGGGGAGCACGTCACCACTGCCCTGCTTGGGCGGCGTGGGTTCGCGGTAGACGATGTCCTGTTCTTCGCGCAGGGCCAGGCGGCCGTCCTGGGAATAGTCGTGGCGCACGGTGACGAACAACAACGAGCCGGTGCGACCGGTTTTTTCTTCCACCCGGGTGATGGTCGAAACGCGGGTGGCGGCCTCACCGGCACGCAATGCATGGAAGAACTCGATGCGCCCGCCGGCCCACATGCGGTTGCGATTATCGGCCGGCGGCAGGAAGCCGCCACGGGCCGGATGACCGTCACCGCCCAGGGCGGATTCGGGCAGCGGGTCCTGGAAAAAGCACCATTGCCACAAGGGCGGAACCGGCTCGCCATCTGCCGGTGCCGCTTCGCCAAAGGTGGCGGCGATGCGTTTGAGCAGGTTGTGGCTCAAGTGGTCGTGGGCTGTTTCGCTACGGCCGATCCAGTCTGTGGCGCTCATCAAGTGCATGTCCTCGGGCAGGGAATCTGAACCGGATCATGCTGGGCCCTGGCCGTTCTGAGAATTTGCATTTCAATAAAGCAGCGTTCGGCTATGCTGAACGCCATCGCCCATAAAAAGATCTCAAGAACCCGGATGATCAATGAGGGAGCTGGCTTGCCTGCTCCCACATGGGTTCTTCGTCGCTGCCCCGGAGCCTTGCATGCACTTTGATCTGGCTGACTTACGCCTGTTTATCCATATCGCCGAATCCCCCAGCCTGACCCAGGGCGCCAAGCGCGCGTTCCTTTCACCGGCCGCCGCCAGTGCGCGGATCAAGGCCCTGGAAGGCCAGCTCGACACCCGCCTGTTGTACCGCGACAGCCGTGGTGTGGAAATTACCCCGGCGGGCGAACGGCTGCTGCACCATGCGCGGCTGATCATGCGCCAGGTGGATTACCTGAAAAGCGAGTTCACCCAATACGGCATCGACTCGGCCGGGCATATCCGCATTTTTGCCAACACCACCGCCGTGACCGAATTTCTCCCGGAGGTGCTGGCCGGCTTCCTGTCCCAGCGACCCGGCGTGACGGTGGACCTGCAGGAGCGGCTGTCACGGGACATCGTGCGGGGCGTGCTGGATGGCACCAGCGACATGGGCATCATCGCCGGGCCTGTGGAAGCGTCGGGTTTGCAGGTGCTGCACTTCAGCACCGACCACCTGGTGCTGACGGTACCGGTGGGGCATCCGCTGGCGAGCCTGCCTTCGGTGACGCTGGAGCAAACCCTGGCTTATCAACATATCGGCTTGCATGACGGCAGCACGTTGCTGAGTTTCCTGCGTGAGCATGTGGAGCGGCTGGGCAAGCACTTGTCGTTGCGCATTCAAATGTCGAGCTTCGAGGCGATCTGCCGGATGGTTGAGGCGGGCGTGGGGATCGGCATCATTCCCGAGTCGGCCGCCGTGCGGCACAGCCGGACCATGCAACTGGTGACGGTGAAGCTGGATGAAGTTTGGGCAGTGCGCGAGCGCAGTATTCTGGTGCGGGAACTGGAGGCGTTGCCGGGGACGATTCGGGCGTTGATCGCGACCTTGATGCCCGAGATGGAACCGCCCCGGCTGCCGGGCGCCTAAGCTAACGTTGCCCTTTTGCGAAGGAGATCTGGTCATGCAGCTTGAAGGTTCCTGCCATTGCGGCGCGGTTTCGTTCAGTCTTGAGAGTGCGCATCCCTACCCTTATCAGCGGTGTTATTGCTCGATTTGTCGCAAGACCCAGGGGGGTGGCGGGTATGCGATCAACCTTGGGGGGGATGCCAGGAGCCTCAAGGTGCGGGGGCGCAAGTTGATTTCGATTTATCACGCGCGGATGAAAGAGCCGGGGGATAGCCGGGCGCATGCGAGTACGGCTGAGCGGCATTTTTGTTCGCAGTGTGGGTCGGGGTTGTGGTTGTTCAGTCCGCAGTGGCCGGAGTTGATTCATCCGTTTGCTTCGGCGATTGATACGCCGTTGCCGGTGCCACCGGAGCATACGCATTTGATGCTGGGGTCGAAGGCGCCGTGGGTTGAGGTGAGTGTTCGCGCGGGGGACCTGGAGTTTGAGGAGTATCCAAAGGAGTCGATTGCCGAGTGGCATGAGCGGTTGGGGCTGGGTTGATTGATTAAGTGAGTGAATATCCGTTATTTGGGTGATGGCTGAGATTG
>NZ_JACAQY010000061.1:0-16530 GCF_013386835.1 Pseudomonas sp. IPO3774 | reverse complement strand
CGGCTCACTTTTGAACAGCTCCTACAGAAAAGCCGCTTCGCAAATGCCCCAATCTCACGGCCCCATCAAAGGCAACGAAAAACTGAACACCGCCCCACACGGCTCCAGATTCTGCGCCCAGATATCCCCCTGATGCCGACCAATGATGTTCTTGCACAACGCCAGCCCAATCCCGTTACCACCCACCTTCGACGAAAAGAACCCGTCAAAGATTTTCTCCCGCGCCACGGCCTGAATCCCGCGCCCACAATCCTCGACACTCAACCGCGCCACGTTTCCATCCCGGCAGGCATGCAACCGCAGCACCCGACGCTCCACGGGCAGCTCACTCATCTCTTCAATGGCATTGAACGCCAGGTTCAGAATCACCTGCCCAATCAGCACCCTCTCGCACTGCACCATCAGCGGTTGCGCGCTCGGGACGATCTCCAGCCGCACCTGACTCGGCTCGGCCCGCAGGCTGATGAAATATCGGGTTTCCTGCAGCAACTCATTGAGGTCCACCCACTCCGCGCTCTGCTCCAGCTTGACCACATAATCACGCACACTCTTGATGATCGTTGACGCATGCTCGACCTGCCGCACGGCACTTTGCAGCCCCCAGTTCACCCCCTGGTCGGCACTGTGGGTATCGCCCAGACGAATCAAAACCCCCTCGATAAAATTGCGCGTGGCCGCCAGTGGCTGGCTCAACTCATGAGCAATCGCCACCGCCATCTCGCCCATGGCGTTGTATCGGGCCAGGTATTCAAGCTGCTGTTCACTGACACGCCGGGCTTCCTCGGCGCGGATCAGGTCCCGCTTCACCTTGTCTTCCCGGGAAATATCACGGAACTGCACCATCAGCACGTCGCGCCCGTCCAGGTGCACCAGCGTCGCGACCGCTTCCGAAAGAATCTCCACCCCGGCCTTGGAGCGATAACACCACTCGATGGTGCGCTGGCCACTGCGGGCCGCGCGCTCAAGCCAACGCAAGCCGATGGAGCGCTTGTACTTCGGTGCGTCCCGGGTCATGTCCGGGGCCTTGAGCGGGATCAGTTCTTCCAGGGTAAACCCCAGCGCCGACAGCGCCGCGGTGTTGGCCCAGAGGATGTCCTTGCTCTGCGCATCGTGAAGGATGGTGCAGATCGGCATGGCTTCGATCAGGGTGTGGAAATCATTGTTATTGGGTAGGTACATCGCGTAGCCCTTGGCGGTGGAGGGGACGACTACGGTGGCAAGTTATACCGGTTTGCATCGGGGGGCACGCTCAGAAGTAATCGGGGGCGCACTAGGGGATTTCTTTAGCCGGTGGGCTGCACGCCCCAATAGTTGACGGTGGTCGGGCTTTTTACACTGGACCTATCAACGCCCGACACGGCGTCCATAACAACTACAACGGAGAAAGCCCATGCTGCGTTCGGCCCTCGTGCAACCAGACGCTTTACCCGACGTGCAGCCCACGCTGTTCCAGCAGGTGCTCGATGAAGTGCGCCAGCGCCGCGACGAGTTCGACGCCGGCTCCCACGTGCCACGGGACATGATCGAACGCTTCAAGCAGGTGGGCATCTACCGGGCGGCCACGCCCCGTTGTTTCGGCGGCGATGCCCTGGCCCCCGCAACGTTCTTGCAGATGATCGAGCGCATATCCGAAGCCGATGGCTCTGCCGGCTGGGTTGCCAGCTTCGGCAGCGCCGGGGTGTATCTTGCGGCCTTGCCCCAGGAAACCCTCGCCGAACTGTACGCCGACAGCCCCGACCTGGTGTTTGCCGGTGGCCTGTTCCCGTTGCAGCCGGCGGAAACCGTCGAGGGCGGCTGGCAGGTCAACGGCACCTGGAAGTTTGCCAGCGGCTGCAAAGGCGCCGACCTGCTGGGCGTGGGCATCGGTGCGGCGGGCGGCAAGCCACGCACTGCCGTGTTCAAGCCCGGCCAGGTTGAAATCATCGAAAACTGGGACGTGGTCGGCCTCAAGGGCACCGGCAGCCATGACCTGCGAGTTACCGACCAATACATCGACGAGCGCTGGACCTTCATCCGTGGCGGCGCCGCCACCATCGACGAGCCGCTGTTTCGTTATCCCTCGATTGCCTACGCCGCACAGGTGCTGGCGGTGGTCAACCTTGGCCTGGCCCGCGCGGCCCTCGATGAAATCAGCGCCATGGCCAGCGGCAGCGGCATCACCGGCGCACCGAAACTGGCGGACCGCGCCTACGTGCGCATCGAAATCGCCAAGGCCGAAGCCCGGCTGAGCGCCGCTCGGGGCTTTTTCTACGGCGCCACCGAACAAGTGTGGAACTCGATCCTCGCCGGCAACCCGGTCACGGCCGAGCAAACCAGCCTGTTGCGCCTGACCGCCATTCACGTGTCCCAGGCCGGCGCCGCCGTGGTGCAGAGCGCCTACAGCCTGGCGGGCACCACCGCGATCTACCTGCGCCACCCGCTGCAACGCTACCTGCGCGACGCCATGGTGGTGACCCAGCACGCCTTCCTCAGCGAAGGCCTGTACGACGGCGCGGGCTCGGTGTTCCTCGGCGTTCCTCCATTTCCTGGCTACATCTGACTTTCAAGGATCAACCCATGTCCCAAGCCACTCAAGAACCGCTGCGCGTCGTCTTCTGCATCGGCATCACCCAGAACTTTTTCGACCTGCCTACCGGCGAAGGCCTGAGCGTGTGGAAAGGCTTCAGCCAGATGATGGGCGACCTCGGCGCCATGCCGGGCATCAACGTGCTGGGGGCGATGGATGACGACCGCTTGATGGTCGGCCCGTCGACCACCTCGCCGTGGACCGTCTACATCATGGCCGACGTCGACTGCCACCAGTCGGTGATCGACGCCTGCAACCTGTTCCGTACCACGCCGGTGGGTGAATACAGCCTGTGGCGCTACGCCAAGGTCGAAGCACGGATCGGCCGCCCGCTGACCATTCCCGAAGCGGCCAGGGTGTGAGCCATGGACCTGTTGCAGCGTGTTGAAACCCTTGAAGGGGAGAGCCAGGTAAGGCGCTTGATGGCGCGCTACATGGACCTGTGCGACGTGCCCCGGGCGGCGACCAACGTTCGCGAGTTGGCCGAGCTGTTCACCGTGGATGCGGTGTGGGAAGGCATTGGCACAAGTACCGCGCAGACCTTCGGCCAGCATCGGGGGCGCGACGCGGTGGCGGCGTTTGTCGGCAGCTACCTGCCACCGTCGGAACACTTTGCGCTGAACCTGCATTACCTCACCAGTGAGTCGATCCAGGTAGACGGCAGCGCGGCTGCAGGGCAGTGGATCATGCAACAGATTTCCACCTACGCCGACCAGCGCAGCGAGTTGTTCGGCACGCGGCTGGCCATCGATTTTCGCCGTGTCGACGGCACCTGGCTGATCGCGCATTTCCGTACGCAGCGCCTGTTCAATAGCATGTTGGGGGTGAACCCATGAGTACCTTCGTCAGCGAATTTTTACTCGGTGGCAGCGGCCGACGCGTGGCCATCAAGGATTCCATCGACATCGCCGGGTATCCGACCCGCTCGGGCAGTCGTGCCTTTGCCGATGCTCCGCCAGCGACGCGGCATGCGCACGTGGTGCAGGCGGTCCTGGATGCCGGCTGGCAGATCGTCGGCAAGACCAGCCTGCATGAACTGGCATTTGGCGTCACCGGCATCAACGACTGGAGCGGTACGCCCGTCAATCCCCAGGCGCCAGACCGCGTGCCGGGCGGCTCCTCCAGCGGTTCGGCCGCGGCGGTTGCGGCGGGCCTGGCGGATATCGCCATTGGTACCGACACCGGCGGCTCGGTGCGGGTGCCGGCGGCGTGCTGCGGGATTGCCGGGTTGAAACCGACCTATGGCCGAGTCAGCCGCATTGGCGCGCAACCGGCGGTATCCAGCCTCGATTGCGTCGGGCCGTTTGCCGCGAACATGCAGGACCTGATTGCCGCGATGCAGGTGATTTGCCCGGGTTTCCAGGCACAGGCGGCGCCGTCCGGCAGCGTGCCGGTGGGCTTTCTGGATGTGGCCTGTGAGCCATGGCTGAAGGCGAGCCTGATGGCTGCCGTCGACGCGGCCGGCTGGCGTCAGCAGCGTCTGCATCTGGACGACTTTGACACGGCGTTCGGCGCCGGCCTTACGGTGATTAACGTCGAAAACTGGGCAGCCTTCGGTCACCTCACCGGCAAGGGCCTGATCGGTGCGGATGTCGAACAACGCTTGTTGGCTGCCAGCCGCACCAGCGCTGCTGATTTGGCCGAAGCCGAAGTCGTGCGCACCCGCTTCAGTCATCAGGTGGACGCCGCGCTCGAAGAATTCTCCGTGTTGCTGCTGCCGACGATGCCGGACCTGCCGCCGACCCTGGCCGAAGCCCGCAACGGCAGCCAGGCCGTGGCCCGCATGACGCCATTGGTGCGGCCATTCAACCTCAGCGGCCACCCGGCGTTGACGGTGCCGGTGACCCTGGCCGACAGCGGGCTGAAGGTCGGGCTACAGATTGTCGGCCGTAAGGGCCAGGACGAATGGGTGTGTGCCCTCGGCGCACAACTGCAGCAGAGCATCACGGTTCGCCAATAAGAACAACGCCTTGAGGAGGGCTCCATGAGTACCCATGAATACCGGCTGATTGCCAAATCGAAAAGCCTCGACGAGTTGGTCAAGCACGATCGCGTCGACGTCTCGCTGTACAACGACCCGGCGCTGTTCGAGGCCGAACTGGAAAAGATCTTCTACCGCACCTGGGTCTGGGTCGCCCATGAAAGCGAAGTGCGCAACAGCGGCGACTTCAAGACCGCGACCATTGGCCGGCGCCCGGTGATTGTGGTGCGCGACAAGAAAGGCGCGATCAACGTGCTGGAAAACCGCTGCCGCCACCGTGGCGCCACGGTTTGCGAGAAGCACAAGGGCAACGCCACCGGCTTCACCTGCCCGTATCACAGCTGGTCCTATGGTTTGGACGGCAAGCTGCGGGCGCTGCCTTACCCGGACGGCTACGAAGGCATCCTGGAAAAGTCCGAGTTACCCCTGACCAGCCTGCGGGTGGACAGCTACGCCGGGATGGTATTCGCCAGCTACAACGACGATATCGAACCGTTGGCCGACTTTCTCGGCGGCGCCAAACACTGGATGGACCTGTTCATGAAGCAGGGCGCCGGCTACCCGATCAAGACCCAGGGCGAACACAAGTTCAGCTTCAAGGGCAACTGGAAGATCCAGCTGGAAAACACCACCGACGGCTACCACTTCCCGATCGTGCACAAGTCGTTCATGTCGTCGGTGGACGCCGAGACCTCGGAAATGCTCTCGTTCATGACCGACGAGCAGGCCGTCACCCATTCCCTGGGCAATGGCCACAGCGTGATGGTGATGGTGCCCGAGCATGTCGACCTGGACCACGACGACGGTACCGAGCAATTGCAGGAGCGTTTCGCCCACGTCACCGAAGAACTGTCGAAAACCATGGAGCCGGCCCAGGTGCGACGCATCGTGCGCTCGCTGCACGGTGCCGGGTTCAACCTCAACCTGTTTCCCAATGTCGCCATGTCGATGTCGTTCTTCCGGGTGCTGCGCCCGGTGTCGGTCACCGAGACCGAAATCCGCCACGTCGCCCTGGGCATGGAGGGCGGCCCACAGGTTGCCAACCGCGAGCGCCTGCGCATCCACGAACACTTCCAGGGCCCGTTCGGCTTTGGCAGCCCCGACGACGCCGAAGCCTGGGACCGGGTGCAACGCGGCTCGTATGCCGGCGTTGCCGCACCGATCCTGGTCAACCGTGGCCTGAACCGCGAAGTGCTGGCCGACAACGGCGACAAGGTATCCCACGCCACTGATGAAGGCGGCATGCGCGGGGCCTATGACATGTGGAAAAGGATGATGAGCCAATGAACACCCTGACTGGTTTTACCGCACCGCTGGCCCAGGCCATCGAATTCATCTGGCGTGAAGCCGAACTGCTGGACCACAAGGACTACGTGCAATGGGCCGCGTTGTGGAGCGAGAGCGGGCGCTACGTCGTGCCGATCGACCCGGACACCGAGGATTTTGAAGCCAACCTCAACTATGCCTATGACGATGCGCGCATGCGTGACCTGCGCATCGAACGGCTGACGGCGGGGTATTCACCGTCGGCGGTGGATGCGGCGAAAACCGTGCGCAGTGTGTCGCGATTCACCCTGGTGGAAGCGGCGGGCGAGGTGGTGGAGGTTAACTGTGCGCAGCTGCTGTACGCCTACAAGCGCGGAGTACACACGCCGTTTGTGGCCGACCTGAATTACCGCATCCGGTTCAGCGCCGGGGTCGCGACCCTGGAGCGCAAGGTGGTGCGGCTGATCAATTCCACCGACAGCCTGAGTGCACTCGGCTTTCTGTTGTAAGCACGATTCAAACAACGACACAAAACCAATGTGGGAGCGGGCTTGCTCGCGAATGCGGTGGATCAGTCGCCACATGCATTGACTGACACACCGCATTCGCGAGCAAGCCCGCTCCCACAGTTGAGATGAGGACATCCTGATGGACCGAATCGCGCTTGTAACCGGCGCCTCCCGTGGCCTCGGCGAATGCATCGCCCGGCGCCTGCACGCCGCAGGCTACCGCGTGGGCCTGGCGGATGTGCACCTGGACGGCGTGCAGCGCCTGGCCTCTGAACTCGACAACCGCGGCGAAACCGCCGTCGCCATCGAGCTGGATGTGCGCAACAAGGCCGATTTTATTCGCGCCCGGGACCTGCTCAGCGAGCGCTGGGGCGGCACCGATATCCTGGTGAACAACGCCGGGGTGTCGAAAGTTGCGGCGCTGATGGACATCACACCCGAGGAATTCGACGAATCGATGGCGATCAACCTGCGGGGCACGTTCGTGGCCTGCCAGGTGTTTGGTGCGCATTTCGCCGAACGAGGGTTCGGGCGCATCGTCAATATCGCCTCCCTCGCCGGGCAAAACGGCGGCACTGCCACTGGCGCGCATTACGCCGCGGCCAAGGGCGGCGTGGCTACGCTGACCAAGGTCTTCGCCCGTGAACTGGCGCCCCGGGGCGTGACGGTCAACAGCATTTCGCCAGGCCCGCTTGATTTGCCGGTGGTGCGCGAAACCGTGGCGCCGGAGCGCCTGGAGCAGATCCTCAAGATTATCCCGACGGGCACCCTCGGCGACCCGCACACCATCGCCGACACCGTGCTGCTGTTGATCGCCGACCACGCCGCCTCGATCACGGGCGCGTGCTGGGACATCAACGGCGGGCTGTTCATGCGCTAGTCATCGCCGAAGAGAGTGGGCCTGCTGCGCAGTCCAGCGGGAGCAAGCTCCCTCGCCACAGGTTAGCGTTCAACCGAAACAACAGGATTCAGGTGCTGCAATGATGAAGGTGAAGATCGAACGCATCGTCGATGAAGCGCTGGATATCCGTTCCTTTCGCCTCGTGCGCAGTGACGGCCAGCCCCTCGACAGTTATGAGCCCGGGGCCCATGTGGACCTCACCGGGCCGACCGGCGTCACCCGCCAGTATTCGCTGTGCAGCCCGCCCCACGATGGCCGCGCGTACCTGGTTGCGGTGAAGAAAGAGGCGCAATCCCGTGGCGGCTCCCTGGCCCTGCATGAGCAGGTGCAGGAGGGCATGGAGCTGGAGATGGGCGCGCCGCGCAACCTGTTCCGCCTCGACCCGGAGGCGCCGGCCCATGCGCTGTTTGCCGCCGGTATCGGGGTGACGCCGCTGTTGAGCATGGCCTATCGACTGGCCGACAGCGGCCAGCCGTGGCGCCTGCACTATTTTGCACGTTCGGCGCAGTACGCGGCGTTTACCCAGCTGTTGGCCGATACATTCGGTGAGCATGTGCAGTTTCACTATGGCGTCGAGCCGGGTGCGCTGGATGCGGCCTTGAGCGCCTGCCTGGACCAGGCGGGCGCGGCTGCCCACGTCTACACCTGCGGCCCCGCGCCGTTCATGCACAAGGTGGTGGAAGTGGCGGCCCGCAGCCGTCCCGAGGAAGCGATCCACCTGGAGCACTTCCAGGCCGACCCGGCGGCGAATGCCGGGCCCAGCGGTGGTTTCGAGGTGGAGCTGGCCAGCTCCGGCGTGGTGCTGCAAGTACCGGCGAATACCAGCCTGGTGGACGTATTGCAGGCCCACGGTTGCGACATCGACACCGAGTGCCGCGAAGGCATCTGCGGCACCTGCATTGTCGAGGTGCTGGAAGGCGTGCCCGAGCACCGTGACAATTGCCTGTCGACCAAGGAGAAGGCCGCCAACCGGCAGATTTGCGCGTGTGTTTCCCGGGCGGTTTCCGCTCGTCTGGTATTGGATATTTGATCGGCGCTACCCGTAAGATTGCTGGGACCAAAAAAATAAAAAACGTGAGGCCTTGCGGTCATGATGAGTTCAACGGTGCAACGTAACGAATCGTTCGAGCGTTGGTTGCAGCAGGTTAACCAGGCCTGTGGACGCTTCGATGCCCGCGCCCTGGGCGCGGGGTTTTATGGGGAATTGAGCGAGTTTCGCAGCGGCGCGATCAAGCTCAGCGTGGTCGATATGGCCCAGGTGCATCTGTATCGCAGCAGCAAGGAAGTCAGTACGGGCAATGAAGGGCACTACTACGCGGTGTTCCAGTTGCAGGGCAGCGCACAGCTGGAACAGGGCGACAACCGTGCGCAACTGGGCTGCGGTGACATCGCCCTGATCGACGCCTGCCGCCCCAGTGACATGACCTACCACGACAACTCCCGGCAATTGTCGCTGATCCTGCCGCGCCAGGTGGTGGAGCGCGGTTCGCACTTCACGGCGGTCAACTGCGCGACGCGGATCTCGGCGCGCACGCCGTTGGCGCTGATGGCCAGCCAGATGGTGCTCGACACCCGCCAGCAAAACGACCTGGGCATGCAGGAAAGCGAAGCCGTGCTGGATGCATTGGTCAGCCTGCTGCTGCCGGGGATCAGCGCCCGGGACAACGGCGTGGACACCCAGGAACGGCAGTTTCGCAAGACCATCGCCTACATCGATGCGCACATCGGCGCCGAAGAACTCTGCCCCGAGCTGATCGCCCGGGAAGTCGGGGTGTCGGTGCGCGGGCTGTACCGGATGTTTTCCAAACGCGGGCTGGTGGTGGCGCAATACATCAAGCACCGACGCCTGGATTTCTGCGCCGAAACCCTGCGCCATTCGCCGGCGGAGCAGAAGCTGTCGGCGCTGTGTTATGCCTGGGGCTTCTCCGACTCCAGCTACTTCTCATCGGCGTTCAAGTCGCGCTTTGGCGTGTCACCGGGCGAGTACCGCAAGCGCTATAGCCATCATTGATGCGTGCCGCTCCCGAACCTGGAATGCATTTTCCTGTGGGAGCCGGGCTTGCCTGCGATGCAGGCCACTCGGTCTGACAGGTACACCGCAGCGATCCCATCGCAGCCTCGCCAAGGCTCGACAGCTCCCACATTCAATCATCGCGCCCTAGGGATACAACACCTCGCGGACCAGCATGGCGATGCTGGTCACGCCCATCTTTTCCTTGATCTTGGTGCGGTGCACGTCAACGGTCTTCACGCTGATGTTCAGCTCGCGGGCAATCACCTTGCTCGCCTTGCCGTCCACCACCAGCATCAACACTTCTCGCTCCCGGCTCGTCAGCAGCGCCAGCTTCCCTTGCAGGTGCTCGCGCTGTTCCTGGTCGGCCTGGGCCTGTACAGCGGTCTTCAGCGCGGCCTGGATGCGGTCGATCATCTGTTGCGGGTTGTAGGGCTTCTCGACGAAATCCAGCGCGCCGTTTTTCATTGCGGTGACCGACATCGGTATGTCGCCGTGGGCCGACACGAAGATGGTCGGCAAGGTGCTGCCGCGCCGGTTGAGGATCTCCTGCAACTGGAAGCCGCTGGTCTGCGGCATGCGCACGTCCAGCACCAGGCAGGCGGGCTGGCGCGGGTCGTAGTGCGCAAGGAACTCTTCGGCCCCGGCGAAACATTGGGCCTTTACGCTGACCGACTCCAGCAGCCAGGCCAGCGAGGTACGCAGGTCTTTGTCGTCATCAACGATGTAAACAATCGGTGTGCGAATTTCCATCAGGGACTGCCACGAGAATTTCTAATTATTGTTTTCGCACGCGGGCACGCTGCGGCGGACATTGGCTCATCTGTGGAGCCTTGCCAGCAGAATACCCAGTGTGAACGGCCCTGACGATAAAGAAACCACCTAGTCGGCATGGGGATCGTCTGAATGGTCGCGCCGCACGGGGCGTCTTAGTCTTGTGGCATCACCCACGGACCGTAAAGGGGCACCGACATGGCCGACCTGAGCCAGCAGCAAATCGACTTTCGCAACGCCATGGCGCAACTGCCGGCCGCGGTGAACATCATCACCACCAACGGCCCGGGCGGGCGTTGCGGGATCACGGCGAGTGCGGTGTGCTCGGTGACGGATTCGCCCCCCACGGTGTTGGTGTGCGTGAACCGCGGGAGTGCGACCCATGATGTGTTCCGTACCAATGGGCAGCTGTGCGTGAACGTGCTGTGCGGGGAGCAGGAAGAGCTGGCGCGGCACTTTGCCGGGATGACCCAGGTGCCCATGGCGGAGCGGTTTGCCTGGGACCTGTGGGACGGAGGCGAGGCGGGGGTGCCGGTGCTGCGGGATGCGCTGGTGCAACTGGAAGGGCGTATCAGTGAGTGCAAGGAGGTAGGGTCGCATTCGGTGATGTTCGTGGAATTGTCGCGGGTTGGGGTGCGGGGGCAGGGCGACAGCCTGGTGTACTTCAACCGGCTGTTTCACCGGATTGAGCATGCTGGCGCCCATTGCTGAAGGTTCAGGAGATCAAATGTGGGAGCGGGCTTGCTCGCGAAGGCGGTGTATCAGAAACCTATTCAGTGGCTGACACTCTGTCTTCGCGAGCAAGCCCGCTCCCACATGGGGCCTGCGGGGCAGTTGTTGGTCAGATGCGAAAGCTGCCCACCAGCTGATTCAAGCGTTCCGCTTCACGCTCAAGCTCGGTACAGGCCTGCAGCGTCGACTGCAGGTTTTCCACCCCGGCCTGGTTCAGCATATTGATCTCGGTAATGTCCACATTCAGCGCTTCCACCACCGACGTCTGCTCCTCGGTCGCCGCCGCCACCGACTGGTTGACGTTATCAATCTCGCCAATCCTCTGCGTCACACTGGCCAGCCGCGTACCCGCCAGGTTGGCGATGCTCACGCTTTCCTCGCTGTGCTGCTGGCTCTCGGTCATGGTGCTGACGGATTCCCGTGCGCCCACCTGCAACTCTTCGATCATCTGCTGAATCTCCATCGCCGACTCCTGGGTGCGATAGGCCAGGCTGCGCACCTCATCGGCCACCACCGCAAACCCGCGCCCGGCCTCACCGGCCCGGGCCGCTTCAATGGCGGCGTTCAGTGCCAGCAGATTGGTCTGCTGGGAGATGCCCTTGATCACCTCCAGGATTTGCCCGATGTTCACCGTCTTGTGATTCAGCGCATCGATGTGCACGCACGAGGCGCTGATCTTGCCCGACAGTTCATTCATCACGGCAATCGTGCGCTCCACCACCTGGCGCCCGTCCTCAGCCTGTTGCCGGGCGCCGGAGGCTCGCTGCGACGCATCGGAGGCATTACGGGCGATTTCCTGGGCGGCGGCGCCCAGTTCGTTGATCGCCGCCGCGACACTGTTGGTGCGGGTGGCCTGTTCATCGAAGTTGTTCAGCGAGGAATTCGAGGCCAGCAACACCCGCTTGACCACCTGGTTAACCCCGAGCCCCGCTGAAGACACTTCGCGGATCGACTGGTGGATACGTTCGACAAAACGGTTGAAGGCGCTGGCCAACTGGCCGATCTCGTCCCGGGATTGCACCTCCAGCCGCCGCGTCAGGTCGCCTTCGCCCCGGGAAATGTCCTCCATCACCCGGGTCAGGGTTTGCAGCGGCCGGGTAATGCGCAGCGCGGCGTACCAGATCAACAGCAGGCCGAGCAGGGCCGAGCCGCCACCCAGCAGCAGTTCCAGGGCGGTGCTTTTCACCCCTTGGGCATCGAGTTGCTGTTGCAGCGCGGTGACCGGCGCCAGCAGAACCGACTGCGGCACGCCCACCAGAACGCCCCACGGTGCGGCACCGGCAATCGGTGCCAGCGGTTCGAGTAGCTTGATTTGCTGTTGATCGACAAAGGTTTGCGGTTGCCCCTGGCGCAACGCGTCCAGTACCTGGGCGCCATCGTGCATGACTTCGCTGATCGGCTGCCCGAGGCGGCTGGCGTCCTCGCTGTAGGCGGAAATCACGCCTTCGGGGCTGACGATGCTGACTTGCCCGTGGCCGTCGAACAGTTGCCCGGCGCTGGTTTGGCTGGCCTGTTGCAAGGCCGCCAGGTTGATGTCCAGGCCAATCACCGCGATCACCTTGCCGTGCTCCATCAGCGGGAACGCAATGCTGGTCACCAGCTTGCGGCTGCCGGAAGCCTCGTCGAAATACGGCTCCAGCACACAGGCCCTGGCGGTGTCGCGGGCGCAGGTGTAGAAGGCGTTGTACGGCGCGCCGCTGGGGCCGGGCGAGGTATTGGCCAGCAGCGCTTCGTCGCCGACTACCGCTGTCAGTTCACCCGGGGTGGCCTGCACCCAGTATTGGGCGAAGCGCCCGGCCTCGTTGCTGCCGACGGCGGCCTGGTCGACGAACTGGGCATCGTCACCGTCCAGGGCATTGGCTTCGAAAATGACGTAAATCCCGAGCAGGTCGGGCTTGTCGACCAGGGCCTGGCGCAGCTGGGTATTCAGCTCCTGGCGCAACTCTGGGCGGGTCAGTTTGCCCTGTTGTTGCAGTTGCCGCAGGTACAGCACATAACGCGACAAGCCCTGGCCGTACTCATGGGTTTGCATGAAGGTGCGTTGCACCTGCATGGCCTGAACTTGCCCCAGGGCCTGCATGTGTTCCTTGGCGGCGGCAGCGAGCATGTCGCTGCTGGCCTGGGCCACGTGCTGGCTGCTCTGGTGGGTCTGGTACAGCGACAGGCTCATCAGCAGGCCGACCACCAATAACAGGCAGAGGCCGGCGAGCAGGGCGATCTTGCTCTGGATCGTGAGGAATTTCTTGTGCATTGCGAAGGCCTTGGCCAGGCGGGGCGATGGCGGCGCCACCGCCCCGGCCGGGCTTAGAAGTTAGTGGCGAACACCACTTGGCTGTAGAGGTTTTTATCGTGGTTGCCCAACTGCGTGCCGCCTTGCTCGGCGCTCTTGTCCGGCTGGTACAGGCCGATCAGCGGCATCACCGTCAGGTGGTCGTTGACGTGCCATTCGGCATACAGGTCCAGCTCGTGGCCGTCGCTGTTGCCGAGGTTGCGGTCGATGGTCTTGAAGTCGAACAACACCGCGCCGACGTTAAGGTTCTGCAGGGGCGAAACCTTGAACGTGACGTTCTGGATGCGTGAGTTGTTGTTGAACGGCCCGGCGTAGTTGCCCGCCACTTCACCCTGGAACCAGGTGCCGTAGCCACGGCTGAAACCGTAGAACAGCGGGTCGAAGCCTTCCGAGAAGCGGCTGTAGCGGTAGCTCACATACGGCGTCCAGGTCACGTCGGAGAAGGTCCAGCCAGCTTCCAGGTACCAGGCGTCTTCGTTGCCGGTGTGGGGCTTGTCCTGCCAGGCGTATTCGCCGGACAGGAACAGGTTGGTCACCCCGGCATTGCCCGTGGCCCGCAGGCTGTAGGTCTTCATGCCATCGCGTTCCAGCTGCGTGGGGGAGGCGTACTGCTTGTCGACGTCGTTGGTGTCGATGTACGTCAGCCCCACGGTGCCTTCGGCGGCCACGTGTTCGAGGGTGGCGACGTACATCTCGGTCTTGGCCTGGGCACGGTTATCGGACTTGAGCCACATCAGGTCGCTGCGCCAGCCGTCCTTGCCGCCCAGGCGCAACACGGCGGTTTCGTCGAAGGCCTTGCGGGCGGCGATGTAGTAGCCGCCGCCGCGATTGAGGTCGCCATCGGCCACGCCCTTGCCGAAGTTCAGCGCGTCGCCGTCAATCAGGAAACCGTCGCCGACCACGATGTTCTGGCGGCCGAAGGACAGGTCCACGCCATTCTCGCCCAGGGCCTCAAACAACTTGCCCGAGCGCCAGCCGAGGTAGGCGTCTTCGAATTGGGTAGTGCGCTCCGAACCGTCGCTGAAACCTGCGGCATCGCCGTCGCCCCAGGTGCCGGAACTCAGCAGGTTGGCCGCACCGTAGGTGGTGCCGGCGCCGCTGAAGCTTTTGTCGAAGCTCAGGCCGTACTTCACGTAGCCCTCGCGCCAGGACGAGGAGCCCTTGGCCAGGCGGCCGGATTGACTGTAGTTCTGCTGGCTGTGGAAGGCACCGAATACCGCTTCCAGCGTGGCGTTCAGATGACTGCTGTCATCGGCGTACAGCTCATAAGCGCCGGCCGGGTTGGCACCGATCATCAGCGCGAGGGTCGAGAGACGAAGCAAGGGGGACTTGAGCATGGTGTGGCATCCATTCTTGTTCATGACCACAGGGTTGGGGTCTGCCGCGATACTAATGCTGGCGAAGTGACGTGCCTTTTGTCTGGTTGCCAAAGACTTGACTGTGCTTGCCAGAATCCACGGTTTGGCAGCCCGGCCAATACGACTGGCACGCAGGGCAAAACCCGAGCGACCTTGAGCCCTGACAATCGTCGGCAACTTCGATGATTTCCAAGGTCGTTTTTCTATGTTCACTGCACACAGATTTTCCCTGGCCGGCCTGCTGTCGCTGGTCCTGGCCCACAGCGCATTCGCCGCTGAATGCAGCCCTGACCAGAGCCGTGGCGCCCAGGTTTTCGCCAACGAATGCAGCGTGTGCCATGCGGTGGCGAAGGGCGGCGCGACAATGATGGGGCCGAACCTGGCAGGCGTTTACGGGCGTAAATCCGGCTCCCTGGCGGGCTTCAGCTACTCCCAGGCGATGCGTGACAAAAACGTCGAGTGGCAAGCCGAGACCATCGCGCAATTCATCACCCAACCCCAGGCGTTTGTGCCCGGCACCTACATGCCCTACATGGGCCTGGCTTCGGCCGACGATCGCCAAGCGGTCGCCTGCTTTCTCAAAGAACAACATTGAATACAGGTGAATCATGAGCAACGTTGAAATCCTGCCGCAGGTGGCTGCATTCCTGGACCGTCGTCATGGCTGCTTTATCGATGGCCAATGGGTATTTGCCGAGGGCGAACACATCAAGGTGATCAACCCGGCCACCGGGCAAACCCTGTGCGAAACCCTCGACGCGCCGCTGCACGTGGTGGAGCAGGCGGTGCAGTCGTCCCATGCGGCGTTCAAGTCCCGCGTGTGGTCGGGATTGCGCCCGGCCGACCGTGAGCGGATTTTGCTGAACTTCACCGCATTGGTTGAGGCCCATGCCGAGGAGCTGGCGCAGCTGGAAACCCTGAGCCAGGGCAAGTCGATCAACCTGGCGCGGGGGCTGGATCTGAACGCCACGGTGGAGTTCATGCGCTACATGTCGGGCTGGGCGACCAAGATCGAAGGGCAGACCTTCGACGTGTCCATCCCTTTGCCGCCGGGGGCCAGGTTCACTGCGTTCACCAAGCGCGAGCCAGTGGGCGTGGTGGTGGGCATCGTGCCGTGGAATTTCCCGCTGCTGATTGCGGCCTGGAAATTGATGCCGGCGCTGGCGACCGGGTGCACGGTGATCATCAAGCCGGCGATGGAAACGCCGCTGACGGCGATGCGCCTGGCGGAGCTGGCGCTGGAGGCGGGGATTCCGGCGGGGGTGTTCAACGTGGTGACCGGTGGCGGGGCCTCGGTGGGGGGCGTTCTGACTGCTCATCCGTTGGTGAGCAAGGTGTCGTTTACCGGTTCGACTGCGGTGGGCAAGAGCGTGGGGGTGGCGTGCATGGAGAACATGACGCGGTTTGCCCTGGAGTTGGGGGGCAAGAATCCGATGATCGTGTTGGCGGATGCGGATATTGATAAGGCGATCCAGGGGGCGATTCTGGGTGGGTTGCTGAACAACGGGCAGGTGTGTGCGGCGGCTTCGCGCTTTTATGTGCATCGTTCGGTGTATGACCGGTTTGTCGAGGGGTTGGCGGCGGCGGTGTCGGCGATGCCGTTGGGGGCGGGGATGGATGGTGAGGCGGCGATTAATCCGTTGGTGTCGCGCAAGCAGCAGCAAGGGGTACTGCGCCATATCGAGCAGGCCCGGGCTGAAGGGGCGCGGGTGGTGATCGGTGGGGATGAGGTTGCGGGTGAGGGGTTTTATGTGCGGCCGACGATTTTGGCGGATATCGATCATGGGATGGCGGTGGCCCGGGAGGAGGTGTTTGGGCCGGTGTTGGGGGTGATGGCGTTTGATGATGAGGATGCGGTGATTGAGTTGGCCAATGACAATCGGTATGGGTTGGCGGCCAGTCTTTGGACCAATGATCTGGGTAAGGCGATGAACCTGGTGCCGCGGATCGAGGCGGGGACGGTTTGGGTGAATGCGCATGTGTTGCTGGACCCGGCGATGCCGTTTGGCGGGGTGAAGCAATCGGGGATGGGGCGGGAGTTTGGGCGGGCGGTGATTGAGGCTTATACCGAGCTGAAGTCGGTGTGTATTGCGCATTGATTGGGGGGCATATCCGTTATTTAGGTAACGGCGACTTATGGTT